>DATLZL010000253.1:0-3211 GCA_035574035.1 Binatia bacterium
GCTCGTCGGGAATGCCGGCCGCCCGGGCTCGCGCCAGCGCCGCCCGGAGCACGGCCTCAACCCGCGCCACCGGGTCGGCGTCCCGGCCGGGGTCCGGCGGGACGGCGGGGTCGGGCGAGGCCATCAGGATCAGTCCGACCTCGTGCTCGGCGACGAGCGCGACCAGCTCCGGGTCGCGCAGGGCGCCGACGTCGTTGATGACCCGGGCGCCGGCCTCGAGCGCCGCCCGCGCCGGGCCGGCCCGGCAGGTATCGGCCGAGATGGGCACCGACAGCCGGCCGGCCAGCGCGGCGACGGCCCGGGCCAGCCGGTCGGTCTCCTCCGCCTCCGGCAGCGTGGTGGTCCCGTACGGCGCCGTCGAGCGGGCGCCGACGTCGATCAGCGCAGCGCCGGCCTCGACCATACCCCGGGCCGCCGTCACCAGGTCGGCCGGGCGTGCGTGCACGGACCCCGCATAGAACGACTCCGGGCTGACGTTGAGGGCGCCGATCACGACCACCGGCGCGGACGCGCCGACCGGGACGCCGGCCAGGGTCGCGCGAGCCAGCTCCCGCACGGCCCCGCGCGGCGTCAGGCCGGGGCCGGGGCTTCGGAGTACGGGCGGGTCCGCAGGATGCGGGCGATCTCTTCGCCGTCCAGGCTCTCGCGCTCGAGCAGGGCGCGGGCCAGGGCGTGGAGCTTCTCGATGTTCTCCTCCAGGATCTGCCGGGCCCGCGCCGCGCACTCGACGACGATGCGCTTGATCTCGGCGTCGATCAGCAGCGCCGTCTCCTCGCTGTAGTCCTTCTGCCGGGCCACCTCGCGGCCCAGGAAGATGTGCTCCTCGTTCTTGCCGAAGGTCAGCGGGCCAAGCTTCTCCGACATGCCCCACTCGCAGACCATCTTGCGGGCCATCTCGGTGGCCTTCTCCAGGTCGTCGCCGGCGCCGGTCGTCTGCTGGTTGAGCACGATCTCCTCGGCCGCCCGCCCGCCGAGCAGGATGGTGATGCGGTTCAGCAGGTACTCCTTGGAGTAGTTGTACTTGTCGTCGAGCGGCAGCTGCTGGGTGAGCCCGAGCGCCCGCCCCCGGGGAATGATGGTCACCTTGTGCACGGGGTCGGTGCCGGGCAGGAAATCGGCCACCAGCGTATGCCCGGCCTCGTGGTAGGCGATGGTGCGCTTCTCCACGTCGGAGATGATCATGGACCGGCGCTCGACGCCCATCAGGACCTTGTCCTTGGCGTTCTCGAAGTCCAGCATCTCCACGAACTTCTTGTTCTGGCGTGCGGCCAGAAGAGCGGCCTCGTTGACGAGGTTGGCCAGGTCGGCGCCGGAGAACCCCGGCGTGCCGCGGGCCAGGACCTTGAGGTCGACGTCGGGCGCCAGCGGGATCCGGCGGGCGTGGACCCGGAGAATCTCTTCCCGCCCCTTGACGTCCGGCCGCGGCACCACCACCTGGCGGTCGAAGCGGCCCGGCCGGAGCAGCGCCGGGTCCAGGACGTCGGGGCGGTTGGTGGCGGCGATCAGGATGACGCCCTCGTTGGTCTCGAACCCGTCCATCTCGACCAGCAGCTGGTTGAGCGTCTGCTCGCGCTCGTCGTGGCCGCCGCCCAGGCCCGCCCCCCGGTGGCGGCCGACGGCGTCGATCTCGTCCATGAAGATGATGCAGGGCGCGTGCTTCTTGCCCTGCTCGAAGAGGTCGCGCACGCGGGAGGCGCCGACGCCCACGAACATCTCCACGAAGTCCGAGCCCGAGATGGAGAAGAAGGGCACGTTGGCCTCGCCGGCGATGGCCTTGGCCAGGAGCGTCTTGCCCGTACCCGGCGGGCCCACCAGCAGCACCCCCTTGGGGATCTTGCCGCCGAGCTTCTGGAACTTCTGGGGGTCCTTGAGGAAGTCGATGATCTCCCGCAGCTCTTCCTTGGCCTCGTCCACCCCGGCCACGTCGGCGAAGGTGATCTTGTTCTGCTTCTCCGAGATCAGCCGGGCCCGGGCTTTGCCGAACGACAGCGCCTTGGCCCCGCCGCCCTGCATCTGGCGCATGAAGAAGATCCAGACCCCGATGAACAGCAGCATGGGGAACCACTGCAGCAGGATGGTCATCCAGGACGGGTTGGCGTCCGGCGGCTTGACCGCGATCTGCACGTTCCGATCCCGCAGCGTCTTGATCAGGTCCGGGTAGTCAACGATGTAGGTCCGGTGCAGCTGCCCGGTGTCCTTGCGGGTGTAGGTCACCTGGTTGCCGCGGATGGTGACGCTGGAGACCTGGCCCTGCTCGACCGCGCGGAGAAACTCGGAGAAGTTGGGCGAATCCTGGCCCGTCTGCTGGCTGGTCTGGAACACCGTGAACAGCAGGATCACGATGAGTCCGATGACCATCCAGAGGGCGAGGTTCTTGTAGACCTGATTCATTCGCGAACCGATTATAGCATCCGGCGTGCCAGCCGCCGGGGTCGGGGTCAGCGGTGCGGGCCTTCGTCGAGCGCGGCGACGAAGGGCAGGTTGCGGTACCGCCCGTTCCAGTCCATGCCGTAGCCGACGACGAACTCGTTGGGGATCGTGAAGCCGATGTAGTCCAGGTCCAGGTCGACCTGCCGCCGCTCGATCTTGTCCACCAGCACGCACACGCGGAGACTCCGGGGGTGGCGGGCGGCGAGGGCGCGCTTGAGGTACGAGAGCGTGAGCCCCGTGTCCACGATGTCCTCGACCACCAGGACGTGGCGGCGCTCGATGGAGGTGGACAGGTCCGACTGCAGCCGTACCACCCCCGACGGGCTCGTGGCCGCCCCGTACGAGGCCAGGCTGATGAAGTCCGTGCTCACGTCCAGGGGAATGGCCCGGATCAGGTCGGCCATAAACAGGAAGGCGCCCTGGAGGACACCGACCACGATGGGCCGCTCGCCGTCGGACTGGCCCGCGTAGTCGCGGCCGATCGCCTCGCCGAGCTCCCGGATGCGGGCCTGCAGCTCGCCCTCGGTGATGAGCACCCGCCCGGGACGCGGGTCCGTCCTACCGGAGGGTGACATAGGGGCTCAGGCGCTCGGCCGCGGCCAGGCGTTCGGCGGCGGCGTGGGCCGCCTCCCGGGTCGCGAACGCGCCGACGCGGACGCGGTAGCGGGCGCCCTCCGACCCCGCCGCCTCGGACAGGTACGCCTCCCAGCCCGCGGCCGCCAGCCGCGCGCTCAGCGCAGCCGCCGGCTCGCGCACCTTGAAGGCCGCCACCTGCACCGTG
>DATLZL010000254.1:0-4088 GCA_035574035.1 Binatia bacterium
GGCGGTGCGCGTGCTGGCCGAGGCCGAGCGCGAGGCCGAGGTGGCCCGCCTGTTGGGCGGCGATGCCGGCAGCGCCACCGCCCGGCGTCACGCGCGGGAACTGCTGGCCGCCCGGCGGCGCCCGCACTCGCGCCTGTATAATGAGCGCGGATGCTGAACGCCTTCCTGCGCGCGGTCTTCGGCACCAAGCACGAGCGCGACATCAAGCGGATGCGCCCCGTCGTCGAGGCGGTCAACGCGCTCGAGCCCGAGATTCAGCGCCTGGACGATTCCGGCCTGCGGGCCAAGACCGACGAGTTCCGCCGCCGTCTGGAGGGCGGCGCGGCCCTGGACGAGCTGCTGCCCGAGGCCTTCGCCGTCTGCCGGGAGGCGGCCCGCCGCCGGCTCAACATGCGCCACTTCGACGTGCAGCTCATCGGCGGCATGGTCCTGCACCAGGGCAAGATCGCCGAGATGGCGACCGGCGAGGGCAAGACGCTGGTGGCCACGCTGCCGGCGTACCTGAACGCGCTCACCGGCCGGGGCGTGCACATCGTGACCGTGAACGACTACCTGGCCAAGCGCGACGCCCAGTGGATGGGGCCCGTGTACCACGCGCTCGGTCTCCGGGTCGGCGTCATCCAGCACGAGGCCTCGTTCCTCTACGACCCGGGGTACGTGACGGCCGACATCCGGATGACCGCGCTTCGCCCCTGCAGCCGGCGCGAGGCCTACCTGGCCGACGTCACCTACGGGACCAACAACGAGTTCGGCTTCGACTACCTGCGCGACAACATGCGGTTCACGCGGGACGAGCTGGTCCAGCGCGAGCTGCACTACGCGATCGTGGACGAGGTCGACTCGATTTTGATCGACGAGGCCCGTACCCCGCTCATCATCTCCGGTCCGGCCGAGGAGTCCACCGAGCTCTACTATCGGATCGACCGGATCATCCCCCGGCTCAAGCGGGCGGCCACCATCGTCGAGGGAAAGCTCTCCGAGGTCGAGGCGCAGAAGGAGGGCGACTACATCGTCGATGAGAAGGCGCGGGCGGTGGCGCTGACCGAGCAGGGGATCGCCACCTGCGAGCGGCTGCTGGGCATCGACAACCTGTACGACCCCCGCCACATCGACGTCCTTCACCACATCCAGCAGGCGCTGCGGGCCCACGCCCTCTACCGGCGGGACGTGGACTACGTGGTCAAGGACGGGCAGGTCATCATCGTCGACGAGTTCACCGGCCGGCTGATGCCGGGCCGGCGGTGGTCGGACGGCCTGCACCAGGCGGTGGAGGCCAAGGAAGGGGTGCGGATCGAGCGCGAGAACCAGACGCTGGCCACCATCACCTTCCAGAACTACTTCCGCATGTACCGGAAGCTGGCCGGCATGACCGGCACCGCCGAGACCGAGGCCGAGGAGTTCGCCAAGATCTACAAGCTCGACGTGACCGTCATCCCGACCAACCGGCCGCTGATCCGGGTGAACCTGCCCGACGTCGTCTACAAGACGGAGCGGGAGAAGTTCAACGCGGTGGTGGAGGACATCATCGAGCGCCACCAGCGCGGCCAGCCGGTGCTGGTGGGGACGATCTCCATCGAGAAGTCCGAGCGCCTGTCGGCCCTGCTCAAGAAGCGGGGCATCCGCCACGAGGTGCTCAACGCCAAGTACCACGAGCGCGAGGCCGAGATCGTGGCCCAGGCCGGGCGCCTGGGGGCGGTGACGATCGCCACCAACATGGCCGGCCGCGGCACCGACATCCTGCTCGGGGGCAACCCGGACTTCCTGGCCAAGGAGATCCTGCGCAAGAGGGGGCTGGACCCGGTGACGGCGCCGCCCGAGGCCCAGACCCAGGCGCTGGCCGAGGCCCGGCGGATCACGGAGCCCGAGCACGAGCAGGTGGTGGCCCTGGGCGGCCTGCACATCATCGGCACCGAGCGGCACGAGTCGCGCCGGATCGACAACCAGCTGCGCGGGCGCTCCGGGCGCCAGGGCGATCCCGGCTCCTCCCGCTTCTACCTCTCGCTCGAGGACGACCTGCTGCGCATCTTCGGCTCCCAGCGCATCCAGCGGCTCATGGACCGCCTGGGGATGGAAGAGGGCGAGCCGATCGAGCACCGGCTCGTCACCCGGGCCATCGCCACCGCGCAGAAGCGGGTCGAGAACCACAACTTCGAGATCCGCAAGCACCTGCTCGAGTACGACGACGTGATGAACAAGCAGCGGGAGATCGTGTACGGCATGCGCCGGCAGATCCTCGACGGCGAGAGCCAGGCCGATACGATCGCCGAGTGGATCGAGGACGTCGCGCTGGGGGTGCTGGACGCCTACGCCGCCCGCGACGCCCACCCCGAGGACTGGGATCTGGCCGGCCTCAACGAGGCGCTCTACCGGCAGTTCGACGTCCGGGTGCCCGCCCACCGGTACCAGGAGGTGGCGTCGCGGGAAGGGCTGGAGGAGCTCGTGCTCCAGGCGGTCCGGGACCGCTACGCCGAGCGCGAGCGCGAGCTCGGCGCCGAGCTCCTGCGGGCGCTCGAGCGCCACGAGATGCTGATCGTCATCGACCAGCAGTGGAAGGACCACCTGCTGTCGATCGACCACCTGAAGGAGGGCATCGGCCTCCGGGGCTACGGCCAGCGCGACCCGCTCACCGAGTACAAGCGGGAGGCCTTCGACCTGTTCCAGGAAATGGCCGAGCGGGTCAAGACCTCGGTGGTCGAGCGGCTGTTCAAGGTCCAGGTCGTGCGCGACGCCCCCATGGCGATGCCGGCCGTCACCGCCTGGGCCGACGCGGTGGAGACGCGCGGCACGCTGCCCGGGTTCGGTGCCGACGCCCCCCGGGCCGCCGCCACCGCGGCCACGCCGCGCCCGGCTCCGCGCACGCCGAGCGGCGAGAAGGTCGGCCGCAACGACCCGTGCCCGTGCGGCTCCGGCAAGAAGTACAAGAAGTGCTGCTACCTGAAGGGGGCCTGACCCGCTACCGGTAGGGCGCCTCCGGGGCCCCGGCCCCCAGCGCTGGCGCCTTTTCTTTTGGGCTTCTCCGACCCCCCGTGCTAAGAGGGGCCATGCGTCTCCAGTCCATAACCCTGCACGGCTTCAAGTCATTCGCCGAGCGCACCGAGGTCAAGGTCCTGCCCGGCATCACCTGCATCGTGGGGCCCAACGGGGCCGGAAAGTCCAACCTGTCCGACGCCGTCCGGTGGGCGCTCGGCGAGCAGAGCGCCCGGCAGCTGCGCGGGCAGAAGATGGACGACGTCATCTTCCACGGCTCCCAGTCGCGCCGGCCGGTGGGGCTGGCCGAGGTCGAGCTGCGCTTCTCCAACGAGGAGGGGACGCTGGCCGTGCCCTGGAGCGAGATCGCGGTGGCGCGCCGGCTCTACCGCACCGGCGAGAGCGAGTACCTCCTGAACGGGCAGCCCACCCGCCTGCGCGACATCCTGGACCTCTTCGCCGGCACCGGAGCCAACCCCCGGGCGTACTCGGTGATGGACCAGGACCGGCTCAACCACGTGCTGACCGCCAAGCCGCACGAGCGCCGGGTCTTCATCGAGGAGGCGGCCGGCATCGCGCGCTACAAGCAGCAGCGTCAGGAAACCCAGGGCAAGCTCGACGCCGCCCGGCAGAACCTGGTCCGGGTGCGGGACGTCATGGAGGAGGTCAAGCGCCAGCTGGCGTCGCTCGAGCGTCAGGCGCGGCGCGCCCGGCAGTACAAGGCGCTGGCCGAGGAGCGGCGAGAGGCGGCGCTGGCCGTTGCCGCCGCCGACTACGCGGCGCTGGTGGACGAGCTGCGACGACTCGACGCGGCGCTGGCCGCAGGCCGGGACCGGCAGACGGCGCTGCAGGCCGAGGCGGCCCGCCTGGGCGCCCGGCAGGCCGCCCAGCGTCAGCGCATCCAGGAGAGCGACCACCGGCTCGCCGACGTCCGGCAGGCCCTGCAGAAGGTGCAGGCCGAGCTGGAGCGCCTGCTCGAGCGCCGTGAGCAGATGGGCGTGCAGGTCCGGGAGGCGGAGGCCGAGCTGGTGCGGCTCGACGAGGAGATCCGCACGACGGGCGATCGGCTCGAGGCCCTGGTCCGTGACCGGGAGGCGACGCGCCGGGCGCTGGCCGAGGCC
>DATLZL010000255.1:0-3517 GCA_035574035.1 Binatia bacterium
CGGCGCGGGCCTGGCCGCTGCCGCGCACGCGCTTCACCGACTTCTACCTGCACCCCGGCGGCGCCCTCCGCCCCGAGCGCCCGCGGGCCGAGGAGGCGTTCAGCCGCTTCCTCTTCGACCCCCGCCGGCCCGTGCCCACCATCGGCGGCAACATGTCCTCGCTGGTCGGGCTGATGCCGCGGCCGGCCGGCGCGCCGGAGATCCCGGTGGAGGAGCGCGAGAGCGACATCATCGGCATCCCGGGCGCCTTCGAACAGCGCGAGGACCCGCGCTTCTTCGGCTGCGCGCCGCCGTGGCTGCCGCTCAGCGCCCGCCCCGACGTGCTGGTCTGGCAGACCGAGCCGCTGCCCGCCGACCTGGAAGTCACCGGTCCGGTGACGGTGACGCTCTGGGTCTCCTCCGACGCCCCCGACACCGACATCACGGCCAAGCTGGTGGACGTCTACCCGCCCAGCCCGGACTACCCTCACGGCTTCGCCATGAACCTGACCGACTCGATCCTGCGCCTGCGCTACCGCGAGGGCGGGACGGCCCGCCTGCTGGAGCCGGGGCGGGTCTACGAGGTGAGCTTCCCCCTCTACCCGACGGCCAACCTGTTCGCCGCCGGCCACCGGATCCGCCTGGACATCTCCTCGTCGAACTACCCGCGCTTCGACGTCAACCCGAACACGGGCGACGCGCTGTGGGCGAGCGCGGTGACCCGCGTCGCGCTCAACGCCGTGCACCACGATCGCGCGCACCCCTCCCGGATCACGCTCCCACTGATCGAGCCCTGAAGGAGAGGGACCATGCCGTCTCCCACGTTCAGTGCCGCCGACTTCGAGGTCTTCGCGCTCCGGGGGTTCCAGGAACGCATGGGCGAGATCCGCCGCCGCATCCGGCCCAAGCTCGAGGGGCTGGGCGAGCGCCTGGCGCCCGAGCTCAAGCGCTCGACCGGCGAGCCGGTCTTCGCCCACGTGGCCCGCCACGCCCGCCGCACGGTGAACCCGCCCGAGGACACCTGGGTGGCCTTCGCCGGCGACCCGCGCGGCTACAAGAAGCACGCCCACTTCAAGCTGGCCGTGTCCCGGAACGGCCTGCGCTTCCTGTTCGAGGTGGGACCCGAGCACGCCGACAAGAAGGGCTGGGCCGCGGCCTGGAAGCGCAGCGTCCCCCGGCTCGGTCCCGTGCTGCGCGGGCTGCCGGGCATCGGCTGGTTCAAGAACGAGCACGACGAGGAGCCGGCCGCCGGGCTGGGGGATCTCAGCCTGGACGAGGTGGCCCGGCTGGGCGACGAGCTGATCCGCACGCGCGACGGCCAGCTCGTGCTCGGCCGCCTGGTGCCGGCGGCGGAGGCGGTGAAGTGGCCGGAGACGCGGGTGCGCAGCGCGGCGCTGGAGACCTTCCGGGCGCTGGCCCCGCTCTACCGCCTGGGCTGAGCCCCGGGGCCGCCGGGACCGCGGGCGCCCTCGCGCCCTCCCTTGCGTGTACAGACTCTTGAAGGAGAAGATACTGACATGCGGAACGTGGAGTTCGACTTCAGCAAGCTGTCGGTTGCGGAGCGCATCCAGCTCGCCGAGGATCTGTGGGATAGTATCCCTGAATCGGCCGACCTTCCGCTCACCGACGCCCAGAAGGCAGAACTCGATCGACGCCTGGCAGACCTAGAGCAACATCCCGATGCCGGAGAACCGTGGGAGGTAGTTCGCGCTCGTCTCTACGAGCGCCTGAAGCGTGGCCAGTGACGCGCCACGCTTCATCGTCCGGCCGGCTGCCGAAGCCGACATCGAGGAGGCTGCGCTGTGGTACGAGCTGCGCTCGCTCGGACTGGGCGCGGAGTTTCTTCGGTCCGTCGATGCCTGCTTCGAGCAGATCCGGCGGAGCCCACAACGCTTCCAGCAGGTCTACAAAGACGTCCGCCGGGCCCGCATACGACGATTCCCGTACATCGCCTATTTCGTCTCGACGGGGACCAGCATCCAGATCGTGGCGTGCATGCACGCCAAGCGAGATCCGCGTACCTGGCAGCGGCGTCTGGACCGCTAACTTCAGGATTCAGCGGACCGGGCGCTCGCGGTGCTGGCGCCTCAGCCGCTGATCCTGGGCGTTGGGCTCTACCGGCTTTCGTGTGGGTAGAGATCGAGGCCTCTGCAGCGGAAGTAGATGGCGGTCTTGAAGTGCTGAACACCCGTTCAGCGCGGGCCAGGTTCGACCGACGACCCCTGGGGGCCTACGAGGCCCGCCTGCGAGACCCGGGTGCCGGCTCCGGCCCGGGCGTGGTAATCTTCCGGCACTCTCGAGGCCCAGGAGGGACACCCGGCTTATGACACGACTCACCCGTCGACACTTCCTCGGCGGCGCCTCGGCCGCCGCCGCCGGACTGGCCGCCGGCCCCTGGGTGCGGCCCGGCCACGCCCAGGGCCAGACCATCAAGATCGGCGTCCTCTACGACCACACCGGCCCCTTCTCGGCCGCCGGCTCGCTCAACTGCTGGCGCGGGGCCAAGATGATCATCGACTACTTCAACGAGCGCGGCGGCGTCCTCGGCAAGTACAGGATCGTCCAGGTGGACGGCGACAGCCAGTCCAAGACCGAGGCGGCGATCAACGAGGCCGAGCGCCTGCTGAACGTCGAGAAGGTGGACATCCTGGCCGGCATCTACTCCTCGGCCCACGCCGTGCCGCTGGCCGAGAAGGTGGACCGCCAGAAGCGGTTCCTGTGGATCACCACCGCCATCGCCGATGCGGTGGTCAAGGACCGCAATCTGCAGTACGTGTTCCGCCCGCAGACCAACAGCGGGCTGTTCGGCCAGGCCTCGGTCCAGTACATCGCGCACTACTCCCCGGACCGGCTCAAGAAGGCGGTGCGCGACCTCCGGGTGGCGATCATCTACGAGGACGGCCCCTACGGGACCGGCGTGGCCACTTCCAACGAGGCCGAGGCCCGGAAGCAGGGCATGCAGATCGTCCTCAAGGAGGGGTACTCGGCCCAGGCGCCCGACCTCTCCTCGCTGGTCACCAAGCTCCGGGCCTCGCGGCCGGACGTCCTGTTCCACACCGGCTACAACCCGGACATCGCGCTCTTCCTGCGCCAGGCCAAGGAGCAGGGCCTCCGGGTGCGGGCCTACGTGGGTCACGGCGCCGGCCACAGCCAGCTCGACAAGCTCAAGGAGGCCTTCGGCAACGAGGTGGAGGGCTTCCACACGGTGGACCCGCCGGCCGCCCAGCTGGTGGACCCCAGGAAGCTCAGGCCCGGCGTGGCGGAGATGACGCAGGAGATGGTCCGCCGGTACAAGGCGTTCGAGCCCGCCATCCCGGTGGAGGCCATCGCGCCCCACGTCTCCATGGGCTTCAACAACATCTGGGTGCTGCTCAACGACGTCGTGCCGCGGGCCATCCAGAAGCACGGGGGCTTCTCGGCCGACGCGCTGGCCCGGGCGGCCCGGGAGACCGACATCCCGGAGGGCGGCACGATGCAGGGCTACGGCGTGAAGTTCCACCCGCCCGGCCACCCCATGGCCGGCCAGAACGAGCGCGCC
>DATLZL010000256.1:0-3407 GCA_035574035.1 Binatia bacterium
CCTCGATGAGGAACGGCGCCACCCCGCGGGCCCGGCCGCGGGGAATGGAGAGCACCCACTTGAGCTGGTAGCCGTCGGGACGCACGCGCGACAGCGGCGAGGGGTCGTCGATCTCGACGCCAGCCCGGCGGAAGGCGGCGGTGTCGGCGGCCAGGTCATCGGTCTGCAGGCAGAAGTCGACCAGGCCGCCGCCCCGCTGGAGCGGCTCCCACCACTTGTGCTGGGGGTTCGCCTCGTAGAACGCGATCAGCTCCAGGTACGAGCCGTCGGCGAAGGCGACCAGGGCGTTGTGGGTCCCCACCGGGTGCCGGCCGCCCGGCACCACGGTGAAGCCCAGGGCCTCGTACTGCCGCTGGGCCGTGGCCAGGTCCGGCACGGCGATGACGAGATGATCGATCCCGAGCAGCACGCGTGACTCCTTTCCAGGGCCGTCCGGCCGTTCAGGCGAAGGCCGGCGCCACCTCTTCCAGGAACCGCCGCAGCTGGCCGCGCTGGTCCCACGAGGTCAGCCGCAGCGCCAGGTGCGAGAGCCCGGCGTCCAGGTACGCCCGCAGCTGTTCCACGCACTGCTTGGGACTGCCGGCCACCGTCCAGCCTTCCACGAACGCCGGCGTGAAGTTCGCCGTGTAGTAGGTGTCGAGGAACCGCTTGGACTCCTCGAGCGCCGCCGCGCGGTCCTCGGCGATGTGCAGGTTGTGGTAGAGGGCGCTGCCGAGGGAGGCCGGGTCACGCCCCTCCTCCCGGGCCAGGGCCGCGATGCGACCCCACTGCCGGCGGAACTCCTCCGGGCTCACCTTGTTGGTCATCCAGCCGTCGGCCAGGCGGGCCACGCGCCGGAACGCGCGCTCCACGACCGGGCCGGGCGCGCTGGCGCCCCCCTTCCAGGTGAGGCCGGTGGGGTTGGAGGCGATCCAGATGGGACAGGGCTGCTGCACCGGCCGCGGCTCCAGCGTGACGCCCTCGAAGCGGTAGAAGCGCCCCTCGTGACTGACGTCGCGCCCGGCGAAGAGCTTGCGGAGAATGACGATCCCCTCCTCCAGCCGGGCCACGCGCTCGGCCGAGGCCACGCCCATCACCCGGTGCTCGAGCGCCTGGGCCCGCGACTGCTCGTCGGGCCCGCCCAGGCACACCGCGAGCCACGTCCGGCCTCCGGAAAGCTGGTCGAGGCTCGCCCACTGGTGGGCGAAGAGGACCGGGTGACGGTGGACGAACGTGGCCAGGCACCCCACGCCGAGCCGCAGGCGGCGGGTAACCCCGGCCAGCGCGGCCAGCAGCGTCACCGACTCCAGGCGCGGCTTGGCCAGCAGGCTGTCGCCCACCCACACGGCATCGAAGGCGCCGGAGGCCTCGGCCGTCACCGCGAGGTCGATCAGGTCGCCCGCCCGGAGCGCGCCCAGCACGACGCCCCGGTTGGCCAGCGTGAGGCCGAACGGCGAGCGGCCCATCAGCGGCCCTGGTAGCGGGGCGCCCGCTTCTCGAGGAAGGCGGTGACGCCCTCGGCGTAGTCGTGGGTGGAGCGCAGCCAGGCGTAGGCCTTGCGCTCGAGCTCGAGCGCGGTCTCGAGCGCGGCGTCGGCGCCCCGGTTCAGGACGACCTTGAGCGTGCGGAGCGCGACCGGGGCCTTGTCGGCCAGGTCGCGGGCCAGCGCCTCGACCGCCCGGTCGAGCGCGTCGTCGTCCACGCACTGGGTGATCAGGCCCCAGGCCTCGGCCCGCTCGGCCGAGATGCGCTGCCCGGTCATCATGAAGAGCTTGGCCCGGGTCATGCCGATCAGCCGGGCCGCCCGCTGGGTCCCGCCGCTGCCCGGGATCATGCCCAGCCGGACCTCGGGAAAGGCGAACTCCGAGCGCCGGGTGGCGATCCGGAAGTCGCAGGCCAGCGCCAGCTCGAGGCCGGCGCCCATGGTGTAGCCGTCGATGGCGGCGATGACCGGCTTGCGGCAGCGCTCGGCCCACGACAGCGTGTCCCCCCACTGCTCCAGATCGGCCGGCGCCAGCGTCAGGAACTCGGCCACGTCCCCGCCGGCGCTGAACGCCTTGCCGCCGGCCCCCCGCACGACGACGACCCGGACCGCGTCGTCGGCGTCGAGGGCCTGGAAGATGGCCGGGAACTGCTGCCGCATGGCCACCGTCATGGTGTTCATCTTCGGCTGGCGATCGATCCAGATGGTGGCCAGCGGCGGCGTCCGCTCCAGCCTGAGGAACTCGGTCATCGAGAGATCTCCCGGTACTGGCCGTCGCGCAGCAGGCGACGGAGGATCTTGCCCGAGGCCGTCCTGGGCACCTCGGTCACGAAGACGAACCGCCGCGGCCGCTTGAAGTTGGCCAAATCGGGGCTCTGCCGGCAGTGCCGGTCCAGCTCCTCGGCCGTCAGATCGGGGTCGGCCGGCACCACGAAGGCCGTCACCCGCTCGCCCCAGCGCTCGTCGGGCTCGCCCACCACCGCCACGTCCCGCACGCCGGGGTGGCGGGCCAGCACCTCCTCGACCTCGACCGGGTGGATGTTCTCGCCGCCGCTGATGATCATGTCGTCCACCCGCCCGGCCACGTAGAGCTCCCCCTCGGCGTCCACGTACCCCATGTCGCCGGTGAAGTACCAGCCCTCGCGCAGCGCCCGGGCGTCGGCGTCGGGACGGTTCCAGTAGCCGGCGAAGGCCTCCTCGGAGTCCAGGCGGGCGATGATCTCCCCCTTCTGACCCGGCGGGACGACCTCGTCCGGGCTCACCCGCCGCTCGGGGGTGGCCGTCACCACCCGCAGCACCGAGTGGATGCCCGGCCGGCCGGCGCAACCCGGCTTGCGATGCACGTCGGGCCGGACCGAGAAGGTGTAGATCTCGGTCGACCCGTAGTGGTTGACGAAGACGTCGGGCCGGAAGGCCTTCACGCAGGCCTCGGTCAGCGCGGCCAGCATCGGGGCGCCGGCGTACGCCAGCTTGCGCACCGAACCCACGTCGGTCGAGGCCAGTTCCGGCGCATGGACCAGGTCGTGGAAGAGCGTGGGGATCAGGTAGAGGGCGCTCACGCGCTCGGCGGCGATCAGGCCCAGGGCCTGGGCGGCCGACCACTCCGGCTGGCAGACGAAGCAGCCGTTGACGGCCGCCGCGGCGGTGAGCGTGTGGATGCCCATCGTGTGGTAGAGCGGCATGACCCCGAGCGTGCGCTCCCCCCACTGCCACCCGCACTGGATGACGTGGGCCAGCGCGCCGGCGTGGTGGTTCCGGTGCGTGCGCGGCACGCCCTTGGGGCGCCCGGTGGTCCCCGACGTGTAGAGGATCAGCGAGAGGTCGTCCTCCTGCGGCCTCGCCCGTGCCCCCGGCGCAGCCGGGCCGGCGGCGTCCTCTCCGGCCACCGCCGCCCACGGCCGGACGCCGGCCGGCGGGTCGCCGCCGACGAAGACGCGGGCGACGT
>DATLZL010000257.1:0-5591 GCA_035574035.1 Binatia bacterium
GCGCCGGCGCCCTCGCGGTCGGGGCCTGCGGTCACGGCCCCGACCGGCGTCGGTGCCGTGCGCGCGCCCGCGGCAGGAAGCGCCGTGGAACGAGCTCCCGCGGCCGGCGCCGGCACCCCGCGCAGTGTGGATCGCCCGGCCGCGGGCCCCCGGCCCGAAGTCGCGAAGCCCGATCCTCCGGCGCGCCCCGAGTCGATCCGTCCCGAGCCGCCGGCGCGGCCCGAGAAGGTCGAGCGCGTCGAGAAGGTGGAGCGGCCGGGGGCCGTGGAGCGGTTGGATCGGCCGGAAAAGATCGAGCGCATGGAAAAGGTCGAGCGCCCGGAGAAGATCGAGCGGGTCGAGAAGCTCGAGCGGCCCGAGAAGATCGAGCGGGTCGAGAAGCTCGAGCGACCGGAGAAGGTCGAGCGCCCGGAGAAGCCGGAGCGGGTCGAGAAGGTCGGCCGTCCCGAGCGGCTCGAGCGCCCCGAGCGCGGCAGCCGCGACTAGCCCGGCCGTCACGCCATCGCCGCCCCCTTGACGGATCTCGCGGCGGTCACTAGGCTGACCGCCACGTTCCGCCATGGAGGATCCCCGATGAGAAGCCTCGTCCTGCTGTGCGCGCTCCTCTTCGCCGTCGCCACCGCCGGCGCTCAGGGGCAGACGGTCATCTGCTACAACTGCCCGCCGGAATGGGCGGACTGGGCCAGCCAGCTCAGGGCCATCAGGGAGGCGACCGGCATCACCGTCCCCCACGACAACAAGAACTCCGGCCAGGCGCTGTCGCAGCTCATCGCCGAGAAGGCGCGGCCGGTGGCCGACATCGTCTACTACGGCGTGACGTTCGGCATCCAGGCCAAGAAGGAAGGCGTCGTCGCGCCCTACAAGCCCGCGCACTGGAACGAGATCCCCGACGGGCTCAAGGACCCCGAGGGCCACTGGTTCACCATCCACTCGGGGACGCTGGGGCTCTTCGTGAACGTCGACGCGCTCGGCGGGCGGCCGGTGCCGCGCGGCTGGAAGGACCTCCTGAAGCCCGAGTACCGCGGCATGGTGGGCTACCTCGACCCCACCAGCGCCTTCGTCGGCTACGTGGGCGCGGTGGCCGTCAACCAGGCCCTGGGCGGCTCCCTGGAGGACTTCACTCCGGCGATCACCTACTTCAAGGAGCTCCAGCGGAACGCCCCCATCGTCCCCAAGCAGACCTCGTACGCCCGGGTGCTGTCGGGCGAGATCCCGATCCTGTTCGACTACGACTTCAACGCCTACCGCGCCCGGTGGAAGGACCGGGCCAATGCGGCGTTCGTCATCCCGGTCGAGGGGACCGTCATCGTCCCCTACGTGATGAGTCTGGTGAAGAACGGGCCGAACCCCGACGGGGCTCGCAAGGTCCTCGACCACCTCCTGTCCGACCGGGGACAGGCGGTCTGGGCCAACGCCTTCCTGCGTCCGGTGCGCGCGGCGGCCATCTCCCGCGAGGCCGAGGCCCGGTTCCTGCCCGCCAGCGAGTACGCGCGCGCCCGGACCGTGGATTACGCCCGCATGGCGCAGGTCCAGGAGGCCTTCGCCCGGCGGTTCCAGCAGGAGGTGCGCTGAGTCCGGGCCGGCGGGCGGGCGGCATGGAGCGGCGCGACCGGCCGTACCTGATCCTGCTCGTCCTGCCGGCCGTGGTGCTGTTCGCGGCCTTCTTCCTGCTGCCGATGGTCCGCCTGATGGCCGTCGGCGCCGGCGGGCCGCAGGGAGCCTCGGCCTACGCGGCGATCGTCACCGAGCCGCGGTACCTGCGCAGCCTGCTCTCCACGCTGGTGCTGTCCGCGACCGTCACCTTCACGACGCTGGTCGTCTCGTCGGTGGCCGGCGTCTTCCTGCAGCGCCACGCGTTTCCCGGTCGCCGGCTGCTGGTGGCCATGCTGACCTTCCCGCTGGCGTTCCCCGGGGTCGTCGTCGGCTTCATGGTGATCATGCTGGCCGGCCGCCAGGGGCTGATCGGCGACGTCACGCACCTGGCCACCGGCCAGAAGCTGGTCTTCGCCTACTCCATGGCCGGGCTCTTCACCGGCTACCTCTACTTCTCGATCCCCCGCGTGATCCTCACCCTCATGGCGGCGGCCGAAAAGCTCGATCGGCGGCTCGAGGAGGCGGCCCGCTCGCTGGGGGCCTCGCCCTGGCGCGTGGTGTGGGACGTCATCGTGCCCGGCCTGCGGCCGGCGCTCATCTCGGCCGGGGCCATCTGCTTCGCCACCGCCATGGGCGCCTTCGGGACGGCCTTCACGCTGGCCACCGAGATCGAGGTGCTGCCCATGACGATCTACACCGAGTTCACGCTCCGGGCGAACTTCGCGATCGCGGCGGCGCTGTCCATCGTCCTCGGCGCCGTGACGTGGGTGGCGCTGGCCCTGGCCCGGACGGCCGCCGGCTCGACGGTGGCCGCGGCCGCCTAGCCATGCGCCGCTCGGCCTGGTTCTACCCGCAGCTGGCGTTCACCGTGCTGGTGGCGGCGTTCCTCGTGGTCCCGGTGGCGATGTCGATGACCGCCGGCCTCACGGTGAACTTCTTCCAGGGCGTGCGCAGCGGCCTGACGCTGCGCTGGATCGGGGAGGTGTGGGCCCTCTATCGCGAGACCATCGGCCTGTCGATGGCGGTCGCCCTCGCCTGCCTGGCCGTGGACCTGGTCATCGGCGTGCCGGCCGCCTACGTGCTGGCGCGCCGGCGGGGGTGGCTCACGCGGCTGCTGGAGGAGGCGCTGGTCCTGCCGGTGGCGATTCCGGGGCTGGCCACCGCGCTGGCGCTCATCCTCGCCTACGGCACCTGGGGCGAGTTCCGGACGTCGTGGGGATTCATCCTGGTGGGGCACGTGCTCTTCACCCTGCCGTTCATGGTGCGGGCGGTGCTGGCCGTGCTCTCCTCGATCGACCTCAAGACGCTGGAGGAGGGCGCGGCCAGCCTGGGTGCCTCGTTCCTCCAGCGGCTGTTCGGGATCGTGCTGCCCAACGCCTCGTCCGGGATCGTGGCCGGCGCGCTGATGGTCGTCACGCTCTCGATCGGCGAGTTCAACATGACCTGGATGCTGCACACGCCGCTGACCAAGACGCTGCCGGTCGGGCTGGCCGACTCGTACGCCTCCATGCGGCTCGAGATCGGCAGCGCCTACACGCTGATCTTCTTCGTGATGATCATCCCCCTGCTGATCGGCATCCAGCTGGCCGCTCGCCCCCGCCGGCGCGCGCCGGTGCGCGAGGAGAGCCGGTGAGCGTGGCCATCCGCCTCGTGCGCTGCGCCAAGACCTTCCCGGACGGGACGCGGGCGGTCGAGCCGATCGACCTCGAGATCCGGGCCGGGGAGACGGTCGTGTTCCTGGGGCCGTCCGGCTGCGGCAAGACGACCACCCTCAGGCTCATCGCCGGCCTGGAGACACCGGACCCCGGCGGCCGCGTGCTGTTCGACGGGGTCGACGTGACCGACGTCCCGATCGAGCGCCGGGAGGTGGGGATGGTCTTCCAGTCCTACGCCCTCTTCCCGAACCTGGACGTCGAGGGGAACATCGAGTACGGGCTCCGGGTGCGGCGGCTGCCGGCCGGCGAGCGGCGGGACCGGGTGGAGGAGATGCTGAGCATGATGAAGATCACCGAGCTCCGTCACCGCCGCGTCGACCAGCTCTCGGGCGGCCAGAAGCAGCGCGTGGCGCTCGCCCGGGCCCTGGCCGTGCGGCCCCGCGTGCTGCTCCTCGACGAGCCGCTCACCGCCCTCGACGCCAAGCTGCGGGACAGCCTGCGGGTGGAGATCGACGCCCTGCTCCGGCGCCTGTCGATGACCGCGGTCTACGTCACCCACGACCAGGCCGAGGCCATGGCGCTGGGCGACCGCATCGTGGTCATGAGCCACGGGCGGGTGGCTCAGATCGGCCGGCCCCGCGACATCTACTTCGCCCCGGCCAGCCGCTTCGTGGCCGAGTTCGTGGGGACCATGAACCGCCTGGCCGGCGTGGCCCGCGACGGTCACCTGGAGGTCACCGGCGGGCGGATCCCGTGGCACTATGCGGTGGAGGGCGCGGTGGAGGTGCTGTTCCGCCCGGAGGCGGCGGTGCTGGTGGACGCGGGAGCCGGTCAGGTCAAGGGCCGCGTCGCGGCCGCCTTCTTCCAGGGCGACCGGACGCGCCTGGTGGTCGAAGGGATCGGCCCGGAGCCGCTGGTGGTCGACACGGCCGGACACCAGGAGTTCGTGACCGGGCAGGACGTCCACCTCCGGATCGACGCCCGGGCCCTGCTTGTCCTGGAATGACCGAGCGCATGCTCATCGCCCAGATCTCGGACACGCACATCAAGCCGGAGGGCCGGCTGGCCTACCGGCGGGTGGACACCGCGGCCTTCCTGGCCCGGGCGGTGGACCACCTGAGCCGGCTCGTCCCGCGCCCCGACGCCGTCCTGGCCACCGGCGACCTGGTCGACGCCGGCCTGCGCGAGGAGTACGTGCACCTGCGCCGGCTGCTCGCCCCGCTGCCGATGCCGGTCTTCCTGATCCCCGGCAACCACGACGCCCGGGAGCCCCTGCGCGAGGTCTTCGCCGACCACGCCTACCTGCCGCGGAACGGCGAGTTCCTGCACTACGTCGTGGAGGACTACCCCGTGCGGCTCATCGGGCTCGACACGCTGGTGCCCGGCGAGGGCGGCGGCCGGCTGGGCGAGGCACGCCTTCACTGGCTCGACCGGCGCCTGGAGGAGGCGCCGGGGCGGCCGACGCTCATCTTCATGCACCACCCGCCGTTCCGGACCGGGATCGCGCGCATGGACGCCATCGGGCTGGCCGACGCCGAGGCCTTCGGCGCCGTCATCGAGCGCCACCGCCAGGTGGAGGCGATCGTCTGCGGCCACCTGCACCGGCCGATCCACACCCGCTGGCGTGGCACGGTGGTCACGACGGCCCCGAGCCCGGCGCACCAGGTGGCCCTGGACGTGCGCGAGTCGGGCGACCTCGGCTGGGTCATGGAGCCGCCGGCCGTGCTGCTCCACCTCTGGCGGCCCGGCCAGGGGCTCGTCACCCACACCTCCTACGTCGGGGACTACGCCGGCCCCTACCCGTTCCACGAGGCGGGCCGGCTGATCGACTAGCGATGGCGCCCCGCCGCTTCGACCGCGACTACTACGCGATCCTCGGCGTGTCGCCCGAGGCGACCGAGGACGAGATCCGCCGGGCCTACCGCCGCCTGGCCCTGCAGTGGCACCCGGACCGGAATCCCGGCAACCGGGCGGCCGAGGAGCGCTTCAAGGAGGTGAGCGAGGCGTACGCGGTCCTCATCGACCCCGCCAAGCGGCGCGAGTACGACCGCGCCCGCCGGGTGGGCGCCCCGGGCGACTTCCGGGTCGACCGCGAGGCGGTCTTCCGCGACCTGTTCGCCGACCCGCGGGCCAGCGCGATCTTCGAGGAGCTGGCCCGTGAGCTGGCCCGCATGGGGCTGCGGGTGGACCGGCACCGCTTCGAGCAGACGCTCTTCGGCGGGCGGGTCGTCGTCACCGGCGGGGTCATCGTCATCTCGCCGCTGACCCCGCTGCTGGCGCTGTTCCGGCTGGCCGGTGCGGCCCTGCGCGGCGGGCGGCCGGAGGTCCCCGGCGGCCCCGGGC
>DATLZL010000258.1:0-4008 GCA_035574035.1 Binatia bacterium
CCGCCGATCTCACCGGCGCCGCCGCCTCGACCGCGCCGGCCGGGCGCGGCTGGCGGCGCTGGCTGTCCTTCCTCGGGGATGAGGCGCGCGGTACGGGGCCGGCGCTGGCTGACCTGCACGCCCGCGAGACGGCGCGGGCCCTGGCGCTGCGCGAACTCGCCGGACGCCTGGCCGCGGTGCCTTCGCTGAGCGAGCGTCTCCGCGGGCTCGCCGAGCGCGCGCAGGCGGCGGCGCGACGCCTGGTCGAGGTCGGCGCCCCGGAAGCGCCGGCCGCCGTCGAGCCGGACGCCACGCTGTGGGCGGGTCTGCGGCGGCAGGTCGAGGCGGCGGCGGACCTGGCCGAGCGCTACCTCGAGGCCGCCACCGCCGTCGAGCGCGAGCAGCCGGCGCTCTTCGAGACGCTGATGCGGCTGCGCTCGGCGTGCCTGGCCGACCGGGAGACCCTGGTGTGGCTGCTGGCCGGCTGGGACCCGGCGGTGCTGGAGCGACTGGCGGCGGCGGGCGGCGCTCAGCCGAGCGCGTCCATGAACCCGGCGATCGCCTCCACGCGGAGCCCGGCCACGGCGATCTCGGGGACGTAGGCCACCTCGTCGGCCGCCCAGACGATCGTTCCCCGGAGCTCTCCCGTCACGCCGATCACGTTGTTGAGGACCGTCGCGATGTTGTCGTTGATCCGGATGGTGTTGGGCTGGAGCGGTGCCGCCAGCCGGCCGTCGCGGATCACCCAGGAGTCACCGACCACGGTGCCGGTGAAGTCTCCGGCCCGCAGCCCGTTGATCGGGTACGTGTACCAGATCCGGCCGATGTAGAGTCCGTCCCCGACGGTCCGGAGGAGCTCGGACAGCGGCACCGGGTCCGCGCCCTGCACGATGACGTTGGAGGCCGCGGTGCCGGGCGGGCTGTCGAAGTGGCGCCCGCCGCCGTCGCCGAAGCGAAAGCCGTTGCGCGGCACCAGGGCCGCCTCGGCCGCCGGGCCCGTGGCACCGAGCTTCGTGCCCAGCGCGGGGTCGCGCAGCAGCCGCTGGGCCTCGTACCAGCTGGTGAGGCAGCCGACCAGGAGGCCGTCCCGGATGAGCTCGGTCCGCCCGGTGGGCAGTCCCTCGCACGTGATCCCCTTGGACCCCATGAGCCCCGGCCGGGCGCCGTCGTCGACGACGCTGAGCCGCCGGGATGCGACGGGCCGGCCGAGCCGGCCGAGGAACGGCGTGTTGGCGGCATAGAAGTTCGCGGCGGTGCAGGCCGGCACGATCAGGTTGTTGAGCAGGTCGGTGACCGGCTGCCGCCCCAGGATCACGCGGTACTCGCCCGACGGCACGCGCTCGCCGCCGATCGCCGCGACCGCGTTCCGGGCCGCCTCGGTCCCGGCCTCGTCGGTGAACTCCTCGAGCCGGGTCCCGGTCGTCCACCCCGAGCCCTTCGAGCGCCGGCTCTCGACCATCGCCGTGACGAACGCCATGATGAGGGTCGACTCGTCGGTCTGCGGCTCGGGCATGGCGGTGGAGGCGATCGCCACGCGCTCCTGCAGGACGGTGACGTCCCCGCCCACGATCAGTCCCAGCCGTCGCAGCGCGTCCTCGGTCGGCGCCAGCGCCCCCAGCGCCGAGGAGGCCAGGAAGGTCCGGAGCGCGCCCTGGATCACCGTCCAGCCGGCATGGACCAGTTCCCGGTCGTCGAGCTCCATCAGCCGCGGGTCATGGTAGTCGGCCAGCGTGCGGCGCTCGCGCCCCGGCCGCGGCAGCGAGACGAAGTCCGGATCGGCCACCGCCGCCTGCCGCGCCTTGTCGAGCGCGCGTTCGGCCCCCCGCCGCGACAGGTCGCCCGGCTCGCTGCCGAAGCCGATGCGCGGTCGGCCGGGGCCGTCGAACACCACCTGGAGGCCGAGGCCGTGGGACTCGCTGGACTTCGGCTCCTCCACGCCGTTGCAGGGGATGTGGGAGGTGTAGTTGAGCCGGGCGATGAGGCTCGCGTTGGCGGCGGCGAACGCCTCCACCTCGCGTACGCCGGGCTGGGCGGCGGCGAAGGCCAGGGCGTCCCGCGCCGCCCGGGCCAGCTCCGCGGTCGTCGTCACCGGCCCGGACGCTCGCCGGCCCGTCGGCCCTCGACCGGGTAACCGCGCTCCCACCAGCCCGGCAGCCCTTCGTCGAGCACCTGGTGGTTGCGCCAGCCCCGGGCGTAGAGGATGTGGCTGGCCCCCCGGGCCAGCGCGTGGGGGCAGGTTCAGTAGAAGACGACCAGGCCGCGCCGGGGAATCTCGGCGGTCCGCTCGGGCAGGGCGCGCAGCGGGATGGACCGGGCGCCCTTGATGCGCAGCTCCTCCCACTCGGCCACCGAGCGGACGTCGATGATCGTGGCCGCCTCGCCGGCGTCCAGCCGGCGCTTGAGCTCGTCGACCTTGATGAAGGTGACCGGGTGGTCGGGCTGCGCGGCGGGGCGGACGGTCCCGAGCAGCCAGACGGCCACCCCGGCCAGGACGACGAGGACCGGACCGCGCCTCATGCGCCGACGACCCGCGCCCGGCTGCGCATCGTCGGCCCGCCGTTGCCGAGCTTCTTGGTCTGCATGGGCTGGCCCTTGCCGCAGTTGGGGATGGGATAGAGCCGGAAGTCGGACCCCACGGCGTCGACGTTCATGAGGTAGTCGCGGGTATCGGCGGCGATGCCCCCGTCCCGGTACAGCCGGCCGAGCTGGCCGTTGCGGATCTCGTAGACGGCGCGGGCCGAGATGCGGAAGTTCTCCCGGCTCTCGGCGATGGACGGGATGCGGTGGCCGGCCACGTACCAGCCCCGGTCCACCTCGCCGAGGATATCGCGCGGGTCGCGGTCGCCGGGGGCGAACACCGTGTTCGACATGCGGACCAGCGGCACCATGGCCGGCTCGGTCGCCTTGCAGTGCCCGTTGGGCTCGCCGCCGAAGAGGGCCGCGGTCTGCCGGCTGTTCATGAACCCCCGGAAGATCCCGCGGTCGATGTGCACAACCCGGCGGGCCGGCGTGCCCTCGTGGTCGTAGCGGTAGTGGCCGTAGCCCGGCAGCGACGGATCGGAGAAGGCGGTGACCAGCGGCGAGGCCACCGGCCGGCCCACCTGGTGCTCGTCGAGCGAGCGCAGGAGCCAGGAGCGCCCGGCGTAGGCCGTCTCCATCTTCAGGGCCCGGTCGAGCTCGGCGGGGTGCCCCACGATCTCATGGCTCACCAGGGTGTTGTAGTGAGGGTCGGTGACCACCACCACCTCGCGGTCCGAGGTGGGCAGCGGCGGCGCCTGGCAGAGGGCCAGCGCCTCCCGGCCGAGGGCGAGGCAGAAGTCGGCGAAGGCCGGGAACCGGATCAAGGGCTCGTCCACGCCGTCATCCAGGATCTCCCAGCCGCGCTGGTGGCCGAGGACGTCGTAGAGGTCCTGGCTGGTATGGTCGCCGACCGCCACCACCGAGCACGAGCCCTGGGTGAGCGCGAAGGCCTGGTCGATGAGGGCGCCTTCGGTGGAGGCGAAGAGCTCCCGGGAGAGCTGGGTGAGGACGGCGACCCAGTTGTACGCGAGCCGACCGTCCAGGTCCGCCACCCGGCGCGAGATGTCGGTGGCGCAGGCCGCCATGTCCCGGAGCGGCACCGAGCGGGGATCGACAGCGTACCGGGCCGGCACGGTGTCTTCGTGGACCTCGATCGGGTGCAGCCGGGTGTCGGCCAGCGCGGCGCCCAGGGGCCTGAACTTTTCCCGCGCGTCGGCCTTCTCCTCGGCGTTCGCGGTCGCCCGGCGCCAGGCTCGCTCGAGCGCCCGCCGGGCGACGGCCCACAGGTCGCCCAGGTCGCCGGCGCCGAGCGTCAGCCCGACGTAGCCCGGCGCCACGCTGCGGTCGCCGGCCAGCACGCGGACGCCGAGGCCGAAGGCCCGGTCGGCAGCCGCCGACCGCGGGCCGCCGTTCTCGGCTGCGGCCGAGCGGGCCTCGGTGATCTCCAGGCGCAGGTCGGCGTACACGAGGTGGGGGAGCCGCCGGCCGGCGTCGCGCAGGACGTCGCGG
>DATLZL010000259.1:0-2914 GCA_035574035.1 Binatia bacterium
CCACCGCATCCAGGAGACCCACGTGGCGCTCTATCACATCGTGTGGGACCTGGTGCACGTGGCGCTGGGGGAAGACGATGTCCTCTGAGCGCCCGGGAGCGGGCCCCGCCTCGCTGGCGACGGGCCTCGCGTGCCCGGTGCCCTTCACCGACACCGACCGCGTGCTGCTCGGCCACGGCAGCGGCGGCACCATGACCGCCGACCTGATCGCGCGCTGCTTCCTGCCGGCCTTCCGCAACGAGTACCTGGCGCGCCTGGACGACCAGGCCGTCCTGCCCGCAGCCGGCGGCCGTCTGGCCTTCACCACCGACGCCTACGTCGTCACCCCGCTCTTCTTCCCCGGCGGCGACATCGGCACGCTGGCCGTGAACGGCACCGTCAACGACCTGGCCATGGCCGGGGCCCGCCCGCTCTACCTGAGCGCCGCCTTCATCCTCGAGGAGGGCTTCCCGCTCGGCGACCTGCACCGCCTCGTCGCCTCGGCCCGGGCCGCCGCCGAGCGCGCCGGCGTCCTGGTCGTGACCGGCGACACCAAGGTGGTGGAGCGGGGCAAGGCCGACGGCTGCTTCGTCGTCACCTCGGGGCTGGGCGTGGTCGAGCACGCGGCGGCGATCTCCTCGGACCGCGCCCGCCCCGGCGACCTGGTCGTCCTGAGCGGCCCCATCGCCGCCCACGGGGCCGCCATCATGGCCGCCCGCGCCGACCTGGAGCTCGACACGCCGGTCGTCAGCGACACCGCGCCGCTCCACCGCCTGGTGGCGGCCATGCTGGCGACCGGCGCCGACCTCCGCTGCCTGCGCGATCCCACCCGGGGTGGCCTGGCCACCGCCCTCAACGAGCTGGCGGACCGGTCCGGCGTCGGGATCGTGCTGGACGAGCGCGCGATCCCCGTCGAGGAGCCCGTGCGCGGCCTGCTCGAGCTGCTGGGGCTCGACCCGCTCTACGTGGCCAACGAGGGCCGCCTGGTGGCCGTCGTCGCCGCCCGGGACGCCGACCGCCTGGTGGCCCGCATGCGCGAGCACCCCGAGGGCCGGCAGGCGTGCATCGTCGGCGAGGTCGTCGCCGACGAGGACCGCCTCGTCGTCCTGGAGACGGCGGTGGGCGGCCGCCGGATCGTGGACAGGCTGGCCGGGGACCAGTTGCCCCGGATCTGCTGAGAGGAGGCGTCATGGCGACCGTCGTCGAGCGTGAAGTCCGGCCCGCCGAGCGCGAGGGACGCCCGCCCCAGGCCGAGCCGCGCCCGGCCCGGGCCCGGCTGCCGCTCGGTCCGCTCCAGACGATCCACGTCTACTGGCTGGCCGGCATGAGCTGCGACGGCTGCACGATCTCCGTCGCCGGCGCCACCAATCCCGGCATCGAGGGGCTCCTGGCCGGCACCGTGCCGGCCATGCCGAAGGTGATCCTCCACCACCCGGTGCTGGCCGTGGAGTCGGGCCGGGAGTTCGTGAAGCCGTTCCAGGACGCCTGGGAGGGCAAGCTCGGCGCCCCCTACGTCGTCGTCTACGAGGGCTCGGTGGCGGACGAGCGCATCGCCGAGCGCTTCGGCGGCTACTTCTGCGCCATGGGGGTGGAGGCCATCACCGATCAGGAGGGCTCGCGGCCGGTGCCGACGGCCACCTGGCTCAAGCGACTGGCGCCGGGGGCGGCGGCGACGATCGCCATCGGAACCTGTGCGACGTGGGGCGGCATTCCCGCCGCCGAGGGCAACGCCACCGGCGCCATGAGCGTGATGGACTTCCTGGGCAAGGACTACCGGAGCGCCTTCGGGCTGCCGGTCATCAACATTCCCGGCTGCGCGCCCCAGGGCGACAACTTCACCGAGACCGTCTTCGCGATCCTCCTGTTCCTGCAGGGGCTGGGCCCGCTGCCCGAGTTCGACGAGCTGGGACGGCCGGCGTGGCTGTTCCGCCAGACCGTCCACCACGGCTGCACGCGGGCCGGCTTCTACGAGGAGGGGCTCTTCGCCCGCCGGTACGGCGATCCCGAGTGTCTGGTCGAGGTCGGCTGCTGGGGGCCGATCGTCAACTGCAACATCGTCCAGCGGGGCGCCATCAACCACATGGGCGGCTGCATGCGCGCCGGCGGCATCTGCATCGCGTGCACCATGCCCGGCTTCCCCGACAAGTTCAGCCCCTTCTACAAGACGCCGCCGGGCGCGGTCGTGTCGACCTTCGCCGCCCGCACCGTGGGGTCGGTGATCCGCCGCCTGCGCCGGCTCTCCAACCGCGAGGGCAACCGCGAGCGGCGCTGGGACGTGCTGGGCGAGGTGCCGAGCGGCTGGGCCCACGTGCGCGCGCAGACCGCGCTCGACCGGACGATCAAGTTCTTCTACGAGACCTGGCAGCACCTGGGCGCCAAGGCGCCCGGCCGCCCGCCGGGGACGCAGGACCGCTTCTGGGGCGCCGACCGCCCCGGAGACCGCCGGGATTACCTGGACCGCAGCGCGGGCCGCGGAGGCCAGCCGTGACCGACGCCGAGCTCTGGGCCGCCTGGCGCCTCGGGCTGATCGCGGGCGGCGCCGTCGTGGGGGTCGCCGCCGCGCTGCTGGTCACGATCTGGCTCGCCGCCCGGCGCATCCTGCGCGAGGCCCGCCGGGCGCTGGCCGCGGTGGAGGCCATCCGCGCCCACACTGCGCCGATCTGGGAACTGCAGACCAGCCACGAGGTGGCCGAGCAGCTGCACGCCACCGTGCTCTCGCTGGCGGCGCGCGCCGAGCGGCTGGCGGCGGCGCTGGGCGGGGCGGCCGCCCTCCGGCGGTAGGACGCCCATGGTCACCGCCGACACGGTCATCCGGCTCTGGGTCGTCACGCTGGTCCTCTACGCGGTGGTGCTGGCGGTGGTGGCGGCGCTGCTCGCGCTGGTGCTGGGCACCGCGCGACGGATCCGGGCCGCCGTCGCCGAGGTCTGGACGGTC
>DATLZL010000260.1:0-4925 GCA_035574035.1 Binatia bacterium
GCGCCGCCCACGACCTGGACGGCGCGCTCGACCGCCGCGCGGATGAAGCCCGGGGCGACGTTCTCGACGTGCTCCAGGAGGGCGAAGTACGCGTCGGCTAGCCCGCCGCCGTCGTGCTGGCTGCTCTCGGTGATGGGCACGCCGAGCAGGTAGGGATACTGGGTCAGCACCATCCGCAGCGCATGCGCGTAGGCCATCCCCGAGGTCTTCCAGGCCGCCCACGCCGCGTGGGCCCGCGACCACCAGACGATCCCGGCCGCCCGGGCGTCGGGCGGAGGCGGCGGTGCGGCCGCGAGCAGCGGGTCGCGCTGGCGGTGGCCCCGCTGACGAGCCGTTTCGTCCGCCTGCGGGCCCTCGACCTCAAGACGCCGCGCGACGTGGAGGTCAAGCTCGCCGTCGCCGGCCAGCCCTCGGACCACGCCTGGTGCCTGCAGGTCCGCCCCGACCAGGTGCTGCTGAGCCCGCCCCGCCGCCTGGCCCGGGAAGGCACCTCGCTGCCCGGGCTCGGGCGCAGCTACGTGGATGCCTGGGTGGCCGTGTTCAATCCCGACCCCCTGCGGGCCGCCGAGTACACGCTGTCGATGACCGTGCGGGGCCCCGCCCCGTCCGGGCCGGCCCGGTCGGTGTTCTCGCCGGTGGCCCGAAGACCCCGCTGACCTCCGAGGTCCAACGCGTTGAGCGACGAGGTCCCGTCATGACGACCGACACCCGCGACATCATCTGGCGTCCCACCGAGGCCGTGGCCGCGCGGGCCCGGCTCGGCCGGTTCCTCCGCGCCCACCGCATCGACTCGCTGGCCGCGCTCCAGCGGCGCTCCGTCGACGACCCGGAGTGGTACTGGCCGGCCGTGGTCGCCGATCTCGGGCTGCGCTGGTCCCGCCCGCCGAGCCGGGTGCTGGACGCCTCGCGCGGGCCGGCCTGGCCCAGCTGGTTCCCGGACGGGCGGCTGAACCTCACCGACAACTGCGTGGACCGGCACTTGCCCGGGCGCGGAGGACAGCCGGCACTGGTGTGGGAAGGCGACGACGGCAGCACGCAGAGCGTGACCTACCGCGAGCTCCACGAAGCCGTCGGCCGCCTGGCCAACGCCCTGCGCCGGCTCGGCGTGGGGACGGGCGACCGGGTGGGGATCTTCCTGCCGATGTCGCTCGAGGCCGCGGTGGCCGCGCTGGCGGTGACCCGGCTGGGGGCGATCTACACGCCCTGCTTCTCGGGCTTCGGAGCGCAGGCCGTGGCCTCGCGGGTGCAGGACGCCGAGGCCCGGATCCTGATCACCGCCGACGGCTTCCACCGCCGGGGTCAGGTGGTGGCGATGAAGGAGACGGCGGACGCGGCGGTCGCGGCCTGTCCCAGCGTGGAGCACGTCCTGGTCGTCCGGCGGCTCGGACGCCAGATCCCGTGGAACCCGGCCCGGGACCGCTGGTGGCACGAGGCGGCCGAGCGAGAGCCCGTCGAGTGTCCGGCGGTGCCGGTCCCGGCCGACCACCCGGCGCTCATCATCTACACCTCGGGCACCACGGGTCGGCCCAAGGGCGCCGTGCTCACCCAGGGCGGCTTCCTCCTGAAGACGGCCCACGACTTCGCCTACTGCCACGACGTCGGTCCCGACGACCGGCTGTTCTGGCTCACCGACCTGGGCTGGCTGATGGGGCCGATGCTCGTCACCGCCGCGCTCGTCCACGGGGCCACCGGCGTGCTGTTCGAGGGGGTGCCCGACTATCCGGGGCCCGACCGGCTGTGGGCGCTGGTCGCCCGCCACCGGATCAGCGTGATGGGTCTCTCGCCGACCGCCGTGCGCGCCCTCATGCCCCACGGCGCCGAGCACCCGCGCCGTCACGACCTCTCCTCCCTCCGGATCCTCGGATCCACGGGCGAGCCGTGGAACCCCGAGCCCTACCGCTGGCTGTTCGACCACGTCGGCGGCGGCCAGCTGCCCATCATCAACTACACCGGCGGGACCGAGATCTCGGGGGGCATCCTCGGCTGCTTCCCGATCGCCCCGATCAAGCCCTGCTCGTTCGCCGGGCCGATTCCCGGCATGGCCGCTGACGTCTTCGACGAGGCGGGCCGGCCGGTGCGGGGCCAGGTGGGCGAGCTGGTCATCACGCGCCCGTGGCCGGGGATGACGGCCGGGTTCTGGCGGGACCCCAAGCGCTACGAGGAGACGTACTGGTCGCGCTGGCCCGGAGTCTGGGTGCACGGCGACTGGGCCCTCGTCGACGAGGACGGCTTCTGGTTCCTGCAGGGCCGATCGGACGACACGCTCAAGGTGGCCGGCAAGCGGTTGGGCCCGGCCGAGGTCGAATCCATCCTGGTGTCGCACCCGGCGGTGGCCGAGGCCGGCGTCATCGGCGTGCCGCACGACGTCAAGGGCGAGGCGGTCGTCTGCTTCGTCGTGCTCCGCCCCGGCCGGGAGCCCTCGGAGGCCCTGCGCGCCGAGCTCGGCGAGCGCGTGGCCCGCGAGATGGGCAAGGCGCTCAAGCCCGAGCGGGTGCTCTTCGTGCGCGACCTGCCCAAGACGCGCTCGGCCAAGATCATGCGGCGCGTGATCCGCGCCACCTACCTGGGCCGGGAGCCTGGAGACCTGTCCTCGCTCGAGAATCCCGACGCGGTGAAGGCGGTGGCCGAGGCGCGGTAGGCCGGCGACCCCACTCGCTGGCACGGAGGTTGCGCGATGCTCCGCCTGCGGGAGGTGCAGGCATGGGCAAGGAAGGGCGCGAGCGCCGCGGCCGGCCGGGGCTCATCATCGGCCCGACGACGGGCGATGCCGACGTGCAGTCCGCGCCGGAGGTGCGCCCGCTCCGCCCGCCGCCGGGGCGGCGGGCGGAGGTGGACGAGCGCATCCGGGGGGCGATCGAGCGCCGGCTGGCCGCGCAGGCCGCGCTCGGCCCCAGCGCCGTCGAGGTGCGCGTCGAGAACCAGCGGGTCACGCTGCAGGGCACGGTACCGGACGGCCCTGCGCGACGGCTGGCCGAGCACATCGCCGACAGCGTGGCGGGGGGGAAGGAGGTCGTCAGCCGGCTGCGCGTGCGCGGTCGTCGCTGACGCCCGGGGCCGGCCGCGTTCAGCCGAGCGCCGCCGCCAGTCGCCCGAAGCCGGCCTCGAGATCGGCGGTCAGATCTTCGACCGCTTCCAGCCCCACGTGCAGGCGCAGCAGGGTGCCCGGCTCGCGCCACGGCCGCACGGAGCGCTCGGGCAGGCGGGCCGGGATGATCAGGCTCTCGAAGCCGCCGAAGCTCGCGCCGATCTTGAAGAGCGCCATGCCCTCCAGCATGGCGGCCACGGCCCGCTCCGAGGTCGTCCCAAGCAACACCCCGACGAGGCTCGAGGAGCCCAGAAAGTCGCGCTTCCAGAGAGCGTGGCCGGGGTCGTCGGGCAGGGCCGGGTAGAGGACGCGCCGGACCTCCGGGCGGCCTTGCAGCCAGCGGGCGAGGGCCAGGGCCGAGCGCTCGTGCTGGCGCAGGCGCACGCCCAGCGTCCGCAGGCCGCGCAGCGTCTCGTAGCAGACGTCGGGCGCGACGCAGTCCCCGAAGGCGCCGACGGCGTCGCGCACGATCCGGAACAGCTCCTCGTCGCGCGTGGTGATCGTCCCCACCAGCAAGTCGGAGTGGCCGGCCAGGTACTTGGTCCCGGCGTGGATCTCCACGTCGACGCCGTGCTCGAAGGCCCGGAAGAACAGGGGTGTGGCCCAGGTGTTGTCCATCAGCACCCGTGCGCCGCGCGCGTGGGCAGCCCGGGCGATGGCCGGCACGTCCTGCACCTCGAAGGTCAGCGAGCCCGGGGACTCGACGTACACGATCCGCGTGGTGTCGCGCAGGAGGCCGGCGATGCCGGCGCCCACCAGCGGGTCGTAGAACTCGACCTCGACGCCGAACCGCCCGAGCACGGTGGCGGCGAACGTGCGCGTGGGCCCGTAGGCGGTGTCGGGGATCAGCACGTGGTCCCCCCGGCCCACGAAGGCGGTGAGGGCCTGGGTCACCGCCGCCAGGCCGGACGAGACGACCACGGTCCGGAAGCCGCCGGTCAGCTCCGTCACCGCCTCGGCCAGCGCCAGCGTCGTCGGCGTGCCGTAGAGCCCGTAGGACGTGCTCGTGTACCGGCGCGAGGCGCGGCCGTCGAACTCGGCGACGGTCGGATAGAGGATCGTGGAGGCCCGGTAGACCGGAGGGTTGACGGTGCCGAAGTGCTGCTCGGGGTGGCGTCCGGCGTGGACCAGCCGCGTGTCCATGTTCATCGCCTGCTCTCTCCTGGGGATGGTGGTCGGCCTGCTCGCTCCCCGGTGGAGGCCGGCTCGCGTGACGGCGAGGCGCCGGGCGAGACGGCCGCGCGCCGGGCGATGTGGCGCCGGGCGATGTATAACACTGCCCGGTGCCCGTCCTGAACGTCCCGGGAGCGCGGCTGCAGTGGGAGGCCCACGCCTCGGCCGAGGCCGCGACGGCTCCCGCGCTGGTCCTGCTGCACGGCCTCGGCTCGTCCTCCGCCGACTGGCTGTTCCAGGTGCCGGTTTTCGCGGCCCGCTACCGCGTCCTGGCCGTGGACCTGCCCGGCCACGGGCGGTCGGAGGCCAGGGGCCGCCTGTCGGTCGAGGGCATGGCCGCTGCGGTCGGCGCGCTCCTGCGCGACCTCGGGGAGGGGCCGGCCCATCTCCTCGGCCTGTCGCTGGGGGGATGCGTGGCTCTCGCGCTCGCGGCCGCCCAGCCGGAGCGCGTGCGCTCGCTGGTCCTGGTCAACGCCTTCGCCCGGCTGCGCCCGACCGGCGCGCGCGGGGCCCTGCGGCTGCTGACCCGGCTCGGCTTGCTGGCGGCGGCGCCGATGCCCGTGGTCGCCGCCCACGTGGCCCGAGGCCTGTTCCCGCGTCCGGACCAGCGGGCGCTCTACGAGCGGGCCGTGGCCAGCCTATCGGCCACCCCGCGGCGGCGGTACCT
>DATLZL010000261.1:0-3621 GCA_035574035.1 Binatia bacterium
GGCAGGCAGCGCCGCCGGCCGCGCCCCGCCGCAAGTGCGCGTCAACGCACACCGCCCACCGCGGCACAGCGGTTGCTCCTCTCCCGAGGTCGTCGCGACAGCGCTGTCGTGGCGATCCGGGACAACGGCGCCCCGTTCCGAGGGCGCCGTTTCTTTTTTCCGGCCGGCCCTGGTCGGCCCCAGGCCACGGAGGCGACATGGACGACATGCTGGAGCGAGCGGTGGTGCGGTCGGTCGAGCGCGCGGTGTTCGGCGGTGAGATCGGGCGCCGCCGGTTCATCGCCATGGTCGGGGCCGGCACCGCAGCCGCCGCGCTGGCCTCGGTCTTCCCGCTAGAGGCCGCGCGCGCCCTCGCCGCCGAGAAGCTGGGACCGCCCGAGAAGAAGGACGTGAAGATCGGCTTCATCCCGATCACCTGCGCCACGCCGATCATCATGGCCGAGCCGATGGGGTTCTACCGCAAGCACGGCCTCGATGGGCGCGTGATCAAGGCGTCGAGCTGGGCGATGATCCGCGACCTCTCCATCAACGGCGAGACCGACGCCACCCACATGCTGTCGCCGATGCCGCTGGCGATCACGCTGGGGGCGGGGTCCCAGTCCGTGCCGTACGTCATGCCGGCCGTGGAGAACGTCAACGGCCAGGCGATCACGCTGCACGTCAAGCACAAGGGCGTCCGCGGCGCCGCCGACATGAAGGGCTTCAAGCTCGGCGTGCCCTTCGACTACTCGATGCACAACTTCCTGCTCCGGTACTTCCTGGCCGAGGGCGGACTCGACCCCGACCGCGACGTGCAGATCCGGTCGGTGCCGCCACCCGAGATGGTGGCCAACCTCCGGGCCGGCAATCTCGACGGCTACCTGGGCCCCGACCCCTTCAACCAGCGCGCCGTGTACGAGGGCGTCGGGTTCATCCACCTCCTGTCCAAGGACATCTGGCCGGGACATCCGTGTTGCGCGTTCGCCACCCGCCGGGATTTCGCCGAGAAGATGCCGAACACGTTCAGGGCGCTGTTGCTGGCCATCGTGGACGCCACGCAGTACGCCCACGAGGCCTCTCACCGCAAGGAGATCGCGGCCGCCATCGCGCCGCGGAACTACCTCAATCAGCCGGTGGAGGTCCTGGAGCAGGTGCTGACAGGCACGTTCCCCGACGGGCTCGGACAGACGCGCACGGTCCCCGACCGGATCGACTTCGACCCGTTCCCGTACCACTCGATGGCGGTGTGGATCCTCACCCAGATGAAGCGCTGGGGGTACCTCAAGGGCGAGGTGCGCTACGGCCAGGTCGCCCGCGAGGTGTTCCTGGCCGCCGCGTGCCGGGACGCGCTGCGCACGCTCGGCCAGCCGGCGCCGGGCGCGGACTCGGTGAAGCACGCCTTCGCCCTCGGCCGGACACGGCTGTTCGACCCCGACCGGGCCGAGGAGTACCTCCGGTCGTTCCCCATCCGGCGCGCGTGAGCGGCGTCATGCGGGGCGACGGGCTGGCGGTGGCGGGGGTGGCGGCGCTGCTGGGCGTGCTGATCCTGGCCGGCTGGCAAGCGGCGACGGTCGCGGCGCCGCCGGGCCAGGGCTTGCCGGGCCCGCTGGCCGTCGCCCGCACGGCCATGGAGATGCTCGCCGACCCGTTCTACGACCGCGGGCCCAACGACCAGGGCATCGGCCGCCAGGTCGCGGCCAGCCTCGGCCGGCTCGCCGTCGGTTACAGCGCGGCCTCGATCACGGCCATCGTCCTGGGCGTGATCCTGGGGCTGTCGCCCACGCTGTACCGGGCGGTCAACCCCTACGTGCAGGTGCTCAAGCCCATCTCGCCGCTGGCGTGGATGCCGCTGTTCCTCTACACCATCCGCGACTCGGCCTGGGCGGCGGTGCTGGTGATCTTCATGTCCTCGCTCTGGCCGACGCTGGCCAACACCGCGTTCGGCGTGGCCGCCATCCGCCGCGAGTACCTGCAGGTGGCGGCCATCCTGCAGCTGTCGTGGTGGCGGCGGCTGGTCACGGTGGTCCTGCCGGCGGCGGCGCCGGCCATCGTCGCCGGGCTGCGGATCGCGCTGGGCGGCGCCTGGGTGGCCATCGTCGCCGCCGAGATGCTCATCGGCGGCACCGGTATCGGCTACTTCGTGTGGAACGAGTGGAACAACCTGGCGCTCACCAGCGTGATCTTCGCCATCCTGATCATCGGTCTGATCGGCGTGCTGCTCGACGCCGGGTTCGCCCGGCTCGCGCGCCGGCTGGCCTGGAGCGAGTAGCGCGTGGCCTTCCTCGAGATCGACCACGTGAGCAAGGTCTTCCCGGCGCCGGGCGGGCCGGTGACCGTCTTCCGCGACGTCGTCCTGTCGCTCGAGCGCGGGGAGTTTCTGACCGTCATCGGGCACTCGGGCTGCGGCAAGAGCACGCTGCTCAACATCGTGGCCGGCCTGGAGCGGCCGACCGGCGGCGGCGTCGTGCTGGAGGGGCGGGAGGTCGCCGGCCCCGGCCGGGACCGCATGGTCGTCTTCCAGACCTTCGCGTTGATGCCCTGGCTCACCGTCTCCGACAACGTCCAGCTGGCGGTCCGGGCCGCCCACCCCGAGTGGTCGCGCCGCCGCGTCGCCGAGCACGTGCAGCACTGGATCGAGATGGTGGGGCTCGGCGGCGCCGAGCGGAAGCGTCCGGCCCAGCTTTCGGGCGGCATGCGCCAGCGCGTCGGGCTGGCGCGGGCCTTCTCGATCGAGCCGAAGGTGCTGCTGCTGGACGAGCCGTTCGCCCAGATCGACGCCCTGACCCGGGGCGTGATCCAGGACGAGCTGATGCGCATGTGGACGGCCAGCCGCAACACCGTGTTCATGGTCACCCACGACGTGGACGAGGCCATTCTCCTGTCGGACCGGATCGCGCTGATGACCCCCGGTCCCGAGGCGCGGCTGGCCGAGGTGCTGCCGGTCAAGATTCCCCGGCCACGCTCGCGGGCGGCGCTGCTCGACGACCTCGAATCGCTGCGGCTGCGCGCCCACGTCCTGCGCTTTCTCGTCGAGGGGGCGCGTCGCGGCGGCCCCGACGAGGAGCTGGCGCTGAGCACCGGTCGCGCGCCCCGGCTGGCGCGCGGCTGACCCGGAAGAGCCGATGCACGGAGAGGAGGAGAGGATGGACCGTACCGCTGCGCTCGAAGCCCTTCGCGCCGCCCGCGTCAACCGCGGGCTCAGCTACGAGGAGCTGGCCCGCCGGATCGGCACCAAGGACGCCACCTACCTGGCGGCCGCGCTCCACGGCCAGCACCGCCTGAGCGCCGAGGAGGCCAAGCGGCTGGCCGAGGCGGTCGGCGTCTCGGCGGAGACAGCGCTGGTGACGACCGCGATGCCGCTCCGCACCGAGTTTCCCCTGACCACGGACCCGTTCAAGTACCGGCTCCTGGAGCTGGTCGGCGTGTACGGCGACGCGCTGCGCGAGCGCTGTCAGGAGCTCTTCGGCGACGGCATCCTGTCGGCCATCGATTGCGTGGTCAAGCTGGAGAAGAAGGGCGAGCGCGGCCTCATCACGATCGACGCGAAGTTCCTGCACTACAAAGAGTTCTGAGCCCGCGACCACCACTCCCGAGGAGACCGATATGAACGACATGACTCGCCGCTGGAGGCTGGGCCTCGGG
>DATLZL010000262.1:0-5690 GCA_035574035.1 Binatia bacterium
TGTCCGGCGCTCGGACAGCATGCGCGCCGCCACCACCCCCGCCAGCGCCCACATCGCCACGATGCTGGCGCCGCCGAACGGCACCAGGATCACCCACTCGGCGATCCGCTTGCCGGGCTCGATCCCGTAGAAGGGGATGAGGGCGCTCCAGAGCAGGTAGCCGAGCGGGTAGGCGACGCCCCCGACCGTCAGGAGGAGCACCAGCGCGCGCCGGACCGGCGCCGACCGGGCCAGCGTGGCGGCGACCATGGTCGAGACGATCACCACCGTCCCCATGCCCTCGCCGTGCAGGTGGAAGAGCCGCAGGCCGGCGTCGAACTTCGTCAGCGCCTCGTCGATGATCTGCTCGTCCACGTCGCGCACCCCCACCAGGCCATGGACGTCCGGCCGGGCCAGCATCGTGGTCCGCGCCCAGCGGGCCAGCTCCAGCTTGAAGCGGACCATGGCCGCCCCGCCGACCTCGGCGCAGGCGATCAGGACCACGGCCGCCAGCAGGACCGCCCTCGGCGGCAGGCGCCAGGTGGGATCGGTCACGGGGCCGGTTCACGCCGGTCGAGCGCCAGCACGAGGCCGACCAGACCCAGGATGGCGGCCGTGCCGAGCGGCGTCAGTACCCAGGTTTCGGCCAGCGCGACGCCCTCGTCGCGCCCGCGCTCGAGCACGGCGAGGGCGTAGACGAGGTAGCCGAGGGGGAACAGCGCGCCGATGCCGAGCAGCGCGTGCAGGGCCGCGCGCCGCCGCCGGCCGGGGACGGCGGTGGCGACCAGGGAGGCGGCCAGCAGGATCACCGGGCCCAGGCCCTCGGCGTGGGTGTGCAGGAAGGACAGACCCGCCTCGGCCAGGAAGACGGTCCGGGCCCGCACCTCGTCGTCGTACTCGGGCGTGCCGGCCAGCCCGTGGGCCTCCGGGTTGGCCGCGATGCGGGCCAGGGCGAAGCGCTGCGTCTCGGCGCGCAGCGGGGACATCACGGCCCCGGCCGTGGCACCGAGCGCGAGCATGAGCACCGCGATGAGGACGACGGGAAGCGGCGGCCGTTTCATCCGAGTGGCGGGAAGATACTACACGGCCGCGCGTTTGTCATGCCGCGGCATGGTAGGCTCTGGCCGCCATGCGGACCGGCGCCGCGTACGTGGCCGGCCTCCGGGACGGCCGGGCCGTCTTCCTCGACGGCGAGCGGGTGGAGGACGTCGCCAAGCACCCGGCCTTCGCCGAGCCCATCCGCCGGATCGCCGAGACCTACGATCAGGCCGCCGCCGCTCCCGAGGTCACGACCGCGGTGGTCCCGGCCACCGGCCGGCGAATGGGCGCCATGTGGCTGATCCCCCGGAGCGCGGAGGACCTGGCCGTCCGCCAGCGCGTCCACCGATTCTGGGCCGAGGCCTCCTACGGACTCATGGGACGGACGCCCGACCACGTGGCCTGCGTCCTGACCGCGTTCGCCGCCTGGCGCCAGCTCTTCGACCGCGGCGGCCGGCGGTTCGGCGACAACGTGGTCCGCTTCTACGAGCGCGCCCGCGACGAGGACCTCTACCTGGCCTACGCCATCGTGCCGCCCCAGGTGGACCGCACCGCCCCGGCGCACCGGCACCCGGAGCCGTTCCTGCACCCCGGCGTGGTCCGGGAGCGCGACGGCGGGATCGTCGTGCGGGGCTGCCAGGCCATCGCCACCTCGGCGGCGATGGCCGACTGGCTCTTCCTCTCCTACATCACGCCGCTGGTCCCCGGCGACGAGGACTACGCCATCTCGGTCGTGATGCCGATGAACGCGCCCGGTCTCCGGCTCCACCCGCGGCGCCCGTTCGCCGCCCAGGCCACCAGCGTCTTCGACTACCCGCTCTCCGCGCGCTTCGACGAGCTGGACGTCACCGTCGTCCTGGACGACGTGTTCGTGCCGTGGGAGCACGTGTTCATCCACCGGCGGGTGGACCTGGTCAACGCCCAGTTCCACGAGACGCCCTCGCACACGCTGGCGAACTTTCAGTCCCTGGTGCGCTTCGCCGTCAAGTGCCGGTTCCTGGCCGGCCTGGCGCTCCGGCTGGCCGAGGTCCAGCGGGCCGAGGGGCAGCCGGCCACCCAGGCCGCGCTGGGCGGCGACGTCGCCGCCCTCGCCGCGATGTTCGAGGCCGTCGTGGAGGCGGCCGCCCGGTTCCCGCTGATCAGCGAGGGCGTGGCCCGGCCCGGGCCCGCCTTCATTTACGCCGGCATGAGCCTGCAACGGCGGCTGATCGTGGACCTGATCCGCGCGATCCGCGAGCTCGCCGGCGGCGCCTTCCAGGCCCTGCCGTCCTCGGAGGCGGCCTTCACCAGCCCCCAGACGCGGGCCGACACCGAGCGCTACTACGCCTCGGCGGCGGCGCCGGCCCGGGAGCGCGTCAAGCTCCTGAGGCTCGTCTGGGACTTCGTGGGCACGGAGTTCGGCGGCCGCCAGCTCCAGTACGAGATGTTCTACTCGGCGGCCCAGCCGGTGGTGAACGCCCGGATGTTCCGGGCCTACGACTGGTCGGCGGCCACGGCGCTGGTGGACCGCTGCCTGGCCGAGTACTGAATGGCGACGCTGGGGCTCGTCAACATCGGGGCGCTGGCCACCGGGATCCTGGCCGCGCCGCGCCTGGCGGCCGAGTCGATCCTGGTCCGCGACGGACGCATCGCGGCCATCGGCCCGCCGAGCCGCACCGACGCCGCCCGGGCCGACGTCGTCGTCGACTGCCGGGGCACGACCGTGATGCCAGGCCTCGTCGACTCCCACTGCCACGTCGTGCTCGGCGACTACACGCCCCGGCAGAAGACGGTGGACTTCCTGGACTCCTACGTCCACGGCGGGATCACCAGCGTGGTGTCGGCCGGCGAGGGCGTGCACGCCCCGGGCCGGCCGCACGATCCGGTGGCCTCGCGGGCCCTGGCCATCGCCGCCGCCAAGTGCTTCGCCGGCTTCCGTCCCAACGGCATGAAGGTCCACGCCGGCTCGGTGGTGCTCGAGCCCGGGCTGGGCGACGCCGACTTCGCCGAGATGGCCGCCCACGGCGTGCGGCACGCCAAGTACGGGTTCGGCGGCTGGGCCGACCCGCGCGACGGCGAGCCGGAGGTGCGGCGGGCCCAGAAGCACGGCCTCTGCGTCATGTCCCACAGCGGCGGGACGTCCATCCCCGGCTCGAGCCCGATCACCGCCGAGGTCCTGCTCCACCTCCGGCCGGACGTCTGCGGCCACGTCAACGGCGGCACGACGTCCCTCGAGGACGAGGGGCTGGCCCGGATCGTGCGCGAGAGCGCGATGGCGCTGCAGCTCGTGCAGGCCGGCAACCTCCGCTCGGCCCTGCTGATCCTGCGCCTGGCCCGCGAGGTCGGGGTCCTGGACCGGGTCTGCGTGGGCAGCGACACGCCGACCGGTACCGGGGTGATGCCGATGGGCGTGCTGAAGTCGGTGTGCGAGCTGGCCTCGCTGGGCGACCTCGACCCAGCCGTCGCCGTCGCGCTCGCCACCGGCAACAACGCCCGCGCCTTCCGGCTGGAGACCGGCACCGTCGAGGTGGGCCGGCCGGCCGACCTGGTCGTCTGCGACGCCCCGGTGGCCTCGGCGGCGCGCGACGCGTTCGGCGCCATCGTCCGCGGGGACATCCCGGGCATCTCGGCCGTCATCATTGACGGCGTCGTGCGGGTCGGGCGCAGCCGCAACACGCCGCTGGCCGGGCGCCTGGCCGAGATCCGCGGCGCCGCGGCGGTGGGGGCCGCCCACTGACCGCCGGCCCGCCCGCACGGTGACCGTCGACCAGCTCGCGATCCTCCTGACGCTCGCCGCCACGGTCGCCATGTTCCTCTGGGGACGGTGGCGGCACGACATGGTCGCGGTCGGCGCCCTGCTCGCCTCGGTGCTCAGCGGTCTGGTCCCGGCCGCCGACGCGTTCGCCGGCTTCGGACACCCGGCCGTCGTCACGGTGGCCTGCGTGCTGGTGCTGAGCCGCGCCCTTCAGAGCTCGGGGGCGGTCGACGCGCTCGCCCGGCGGGTGGTGCCGGCCTCCGGCGGCCCCACCCTCGGCATCGCCGCGCTCACCGGTCTCGGGGCCGCGCTCTCGGCCTTCATGAACAACGTCGGAGCGCTGGCGCTGCTGATGCCGCTCGCCATGCAGGTCGCCGCCCGGCACCAGCTGGCCCCCGGCCGCGTCCTGATGCCGCTCAGCTTCGGCTCGCTCCTGGGCGGCATGACGACGCTGATCGGCACCCCGCCCAACCTGATCGTGTCCGGCTTTCGAGCCCGGACCGGGGAGGGCAGCTTCGGGATGTTCGACTTCACCTGGGTCGGGCTCCCGGTGGCGGCGGCGGGCGTGCTCTTCATCGTGCTGCTGGGCTGGCGGCTGGTGCCGTCGCGGTCGCGGAGCGGCGCCGACCGGTTCGAGACGCGCGCCTACCTCACCGAGGCCCGGGTGCCGGACAAGAGCCCGGCCGAGGGCAAGACGCTGGCCGAGGTCGAGGCGGTGCTGGACGAGGCGGACGCGCAGGTGGTGGGGCTGATCCGCCACGACATCCGGATCTCCGCGCCGGGCCGCGACCGGAAGCTCCGAGCCGGCGACATCCTGGTCATCCAGGCCGAGCCGGAGGGTCTGGGCGCCGCCCTGGCGAGGCTGGGGCTCCGGCTGGAGGAGGACGTCCGCGAGGGCCGCGGGGAGGGGGAGGAGGGTGAGCTGGCCGAGGTGGTCGTGCTCCCGGGCTCGACCCTGGTCGGTCGCTCGGCCACCGACATCCGCCTGCGGACGCGGTTCGGTATCAACCTGCTCGCGGTGTCGCGGCCCGGCCGCCCCTCGGCGAAGCGCCTGCGCACGACGCCCATCGCGGCCGGCGACGTGCTGCTGATGCAGGGGCCGCCGGAGGCGCTGGCCGAGTTCGTCGTCGAGTTCGGCTGTGTCCCGCTGGCCGAGCGCCCGCTGCACCTGCCCGACCGGCGCCAGGCCATGATGGCCGGCGCGATCATGGCCGTCGCCGTCGGTGCGGCGGCGTTCGGTCTGCTGCCGGCGGCGGTGGCCTTCGCCGCCGGTGTGCTGGCCACCCTGGCCCTGGGAGTCGTGTCCCCGCGGAAGGTCTACGAGGCGATCGACTGGCCGGTCATCGTGCTGCTCGGCGCTTTGATCCCCGTCGCCGGGGCCATGGCGTCCACCGGGGCCGCCGACCTGCTGGCCCGGGCCCTGCTCGACGGGCTGGCCGGAGGCCGCCCGGTGATCGCGCTGGGCGTGATCCTGGTCGTCACGATGACGCTGTCGGACTTCATGAACAACGCCGCCACCGCCGCCGTCATGTGCCCGATCGCCATCGGCGCCGCCGCCCGGCTCGGGGTCAGCGCCGATCCGTTCCTCATGGCGGTGGCCGTCGGCGCCTCCTCCGCGTTCCTCACGCCGATCGGTCACCAGAACAACACGCTGATCCTCGGGCCCGGGGGCTTTCGCTTCGGTGACTACTGGCGGCTCGGCCTGCCGCTCGAGGTCGTCGTCGGCGGCGTGGGCCTGGCCACGCTCCTGCTGGCCTGGCCGCTCTGACGTCCGTTCGGATTCGCCTCACGGGCCGGACCGGCTCAGCGGCCGGGCCGGCCAGTCGAGGGTGACCGTTCCGTCCGGTGCCAGCAGCCGGCGCAGCCGCGCCCGCTCGGCGGCCTCGCGCAGCCACTCGGCGAGCCGGCGCTCGGCGGCGGCCGACCGCAGCCGCTCGCG
>DATLZL010000263.1:0-10826 GCA_035574035.1 Binatia bacterium
GCCGCCGCGGGCGTGTCGGCGACGTCGCCGGCCGGGACGGGCACCCCGAACTCGCGCAGCAGCGCCTTGGCCTGGTACTCGTGGATCTTCACGCGGTCAGGCGGGCTCGCGGCGGCCGCCGCGGAACTTCCGGAGCAGCCAGACCACGGGGTCGAAGTTGTCGGCCATCCGCTCCTTCATCGGGATGATGCCGTTGTCGGTGATGCGGATGTGCTCGGGACACACCTCGGTGCAGCACTTGGTGATGTTGCAGAGGCCGATGCCGGCCTGGGCGCGGACGAACTCCGTGCGGTCCCGGGTGTCCAGCGGGTGCATGTCCAGACCGGCGACCTTGATGAAGAAGCGGGGACCGGCGAAGGCCCGCTTGAGGTCCTCGTGGTCGCGGATGACGTGGCAGACGTCCTGACACAGGAAGCACTCGATGCACTTGTGAAACTCCTGGATGCGGTCGATGTCCTCCTGCATCATCCGGTAGGTGCCGTCCGGCTCCGGCGGCTTGATGCGGAGCGGCGGCACCTCCTTGGCCTTCTCGTAGTTGTAGGCGACGTCGGTCACGAGATCCCGCACCAGCGGGAACGTCCGGAGCGGCGCCACCGTGACCGGCTCGTCGGCGGCGAAGAGGTTCATCCGGGTCATGCACATCAGGCGCGGGTGGCCGTTGATCTCCGCGCTGCAGGAGCCGCACTTGCCGGCCTTGCAGTTCCAGCGGCAGGCCAGATCGGGAGCCTGGGTGGCCTGGATGCGATGGATCACGTCGAGGACCACCATGCCCTCCTCGACGTCCACCCGGTAGTCCTGGAAGCCGCCGCCCCGGGCGTCGCCCCGGAACACCCGCAGGGTGTAGGTCGGCATCACTTGCCCTCCTCGAGGATCTTCCGGAGCTCGGGCGGGATCTCCGGCAGCGGCTCCCGGCTCACCTCGAGGGCGCCGTTCTTCCGCCGCAGGACGACGTTGACCTTGCCCCACTCGGGGTCGAGCTTGGGATAGTCGTCGCGGGTATGAGCGCCCCGGCTCTCCTTGCGCTCCAGCGCCGCCACCACCGAGCACTCGGCCACCGCCAGCAGGGTGCGGAGGTCGAGCGCGGTGTGCCAGCCGGGGTTGTAGACCCGCCCGCCGTTGGCGATGGCGCGTTCCGCCCGCTTGCGGAGCTGCTCGATGCGCCGCAGGGCCTCTTCCAGCTCGCGCTCGACACGGATGATGCCGGCCAGCTCCTGCATCGTCTCCTGCAGGTCGGCCTGGACGGCGTAGGGGTTCTCGCCGTGGCTGCGGGTCAGCGGCTCCAGCGTCTCCCGGGCCAGCGCCTCGACCTGGCCGGCGTCCACGGCCAGGTGGCCGCCGCAGTTCTTGGCGTAGAGCGCGGCGTGCAGGCCGGCCCGGCGGCCGAAGACCAGCAGGTCGGAGAGCGAGTTACCGCCCAGGCGGTTGGCCCCGTGCATGCCGCCCGCACACTCGCCGGCGGCGAAGAGCCCGGGCACGCTCGACTCGGTGGTGTCGGCGTCCACCCGGACGCCGCCCATCACGTAATGGCAGGTGGGGCCGACCTCCATCGGCTCCCGGGTGATGTCGACGTCGGCCAGCTCCTTGAACTGGTGGTACATCGACGGCAGCCGCTTCTTGATGTAGTCCGCCGGCCGTCGCGTGCAGATGTCCAGGTACACGCCGCCGTGAGGGCTGCCGCGCCCGGCCTTGACCTCGGCATTGATGGCCCGGGCCACCTCGTCCCGCGGCAGCAGGTCCGGGGTGCGGCGGTTGTTCTTCTTGTCGGCGTACCAGCGATCGGCCTCGGCCTCGTTGTCGGCCGTCTCGGCCTTGAAGTACTCCGGGATGTACCGGAACATGAACCGCTCGCCGTCCTTGTTCCGCAGCGTGCCGCCGTCGCCCCGCACGCCCTCGGTGACCAGGATTCCGCGCACCGACGGCGGCCACACCATGCCGGTCGGGTGGAACTGGATGAACTCCATGTCGATCAGATCGGCGCCGGCCCACAGCGCCATGGCGTGGCCGTCGCCGGTGTACTCCCAGGAGTTCGACGTGATCTTGTACATCTTGCCGACGCCGCCGGTGGCCAGCACCACCGCCTTGGCCTTGAAGACGACGAACTCGCCGGTCTGCCGCCAGTAGCCGAAGGCGCCGGCGATGCGGTCGCCGTCCTTGAGCAGTCGCTCGATCTTGCACTCCATGTACACGTCGATCCCCTGGTGGATGCCGTGGTACTGGAGCGTGCGGATCATCTCCAGCCCGGTCCGGTCGCCGACGTGGGCCAGACGGGCGTAGCGGTGGCCGCCGAAGTCACGCTGCAGGATGCGGCCGTCGCGGGTGCGGTCGAAGAGGGCCCCCCAGCGCTCGAGCTCCAGCACCCGCTCGGGCGCCTCCTGGGCGTGCAGCTGGGCCATGCGCCAGTTGTTGAGCATCTTGCCGCCGCGCATGGTGTCGCGGAAGTGGACCTGCCAGTTGTCCTCGGGCCACACGTTGCCGAGCGCGGCGGCGATGCCGCCCTCAGCCATGACCGTGTGGGCCTTGCCCAGCAGCGACTTGCAGATCAGGCCGACCGAGACGCCCTGGGCGGCGGCCTCGATGGCCGCCCGCAGCCCGGCGCCGCCGGCCCCGATGACGATCACGTCGTGCTCGTGGGTCTCGTACGGAGTCCTGGCCATCAGAGGATCCTCAAATCGCGGATCACGCCCATGGAGACCAGCCGGATGTAGAGGTCGGTCAACGCCACGCTGAAGAGCGAGAGCCACGCAAACTCCGGGTGCTTCTCGTTGAGGCGGGACAGGAAGCGCCACACCCGGTACCGGGTCTGCGCGCGCGAGAAGACGTCCACGTGGCCGCCGCACACGTGGCGGCAGGAGTGACACGAGAAGGTATAGCCGGCCAGGAGGATCACGTTGGCCCACATGACCAGCGTGCCGACGCCGATCCCGAACTCGGTGGCGCCGCCCCCGGTCGGAAAGCGGAAGGCCAGCAGCGCGTCCCAGGTGAGGAAGACGACGAACAGGACGGCCACGTACCAGGCGTACCGGTGGAAGTTCTGCAGGATCAGCGGGAAGCGCGTCTCGCCGGTGTAGCCGGGCTTGACGTCGCGGACGGCGCAGGCCGGCGGCGCCAGCCAGAACGAGCGGTAGTACGCCTTGCGGTAGTAGTAGCAGGTCAGCCGGAAGAGACCGGGGCCCCACAGGATCAGGAACGCTGGCGACACGATCCCCAGCCACGGCAGCTGCACGTCGGGCAGCGCCCAGGGGAACGTCGGGTGGACGCAGGACCGGGCGATGCAAGGGGAGTAGAACGGCGACAGGTAGGGCGCCGCGTAGTAGTGGGCGTTCTGCAGCGCCGCCCACGTCGAGTAGACGATGAATGCCGTCAGCACCGTGACCACCGTGGCCGGCAGCGCCCACCACGCGTCCCGGCGAAGGTGCGCCGCCCCGATGGGCGGCCGCGCCGCGCTCAGCACCCGGCCGTTCATGCCTCCTCCCGTGCGTACACCGTCCGGCCCTCCTCGTAGAGGTCGCCGCCGTGGCAGTCGTTGATGACGATGGCCGGAAAGTCCTCCACCACCAGGCGCCGGATCGCCTCGGTGCCGAGGTCTGCGTAGGCGATGATCTCGAGCGCCTTCACGTGACGGCTCAGCACCGCCCCCGCGCCGCCGATGGCCCCGAAATAGACGGCCCGGTGGCGCCGCAGCGCCTCCTTCACCGCCGGGCCCCGGTAGCCCTTGCCGATCGTCCCCTTGAGGCCGAGCGCCAGCAGCGCCGGCGTGTACGTGTCCATCCGGCTGGCGGTGGTGGGGCCGATCGAGCCCACGATGTCACCCGGCCGGGCCGGCGACGGCCCCGTGTAGTAGATGATCTGGCCCCGGACGTCGAAGGGCAACGGTTCGCCCTTGTCGATCAGCGCCGCCAGCCGGGCGTGGGCGGCGTCCCGGGCCGTGTAGATGACGCCGCTGATCCGCACGCGGTCCCCTGCCCGCAGCGCCTCGACGTCCTCGTCGCCGAGAGGCGTCACCACCTCCTTGATCCCCTCCCCGACCACCTTGATCATGCCGCCTCCGTCAGCCGCCCCTCCTCGCCGCGGGCGAGGTGGTGTGCCGCCGCCGGGGTGGGGCGGGGGTCGAGAGACCCGTTCCCGCCGACCGGCTCCGGACCCCCAGCGCCGCGGTGGGGCCCAGCCGCCACGGGAGCGACCCTCGCCCCACCCCGGGGGACGGCCCAACGGGCTCGCCCGAACAGGGTCACAGCGTCGCCTCCTTGTGCCGGTGGGCGTGGCACTCGATGGTCACCGCCACCGGCAGCGAGGTGATGTGGCAGGGGTAGGTCAGGATGTGGATGCCGAAGGCCGTCGTGTCGCCGCCATAGCCCTGGGGGCCGATGCCGAGGCGGTTGGCCCGCTCCAGCAGCTCGCGCTCGAGGGCGTCGAGCGCCGGGTCGGGGTTCGGCGTGCCGAGCTCCCGGAACAGCGCCTTCTTGGACAGCAGCGCCGCCTTCTCGAACGTGCCGCCCACGCCTACGCCCAGGATCAGCGGCGGGCAGGCGTCGGGCCCGGCCGTGCGCACGCACTCGAGGATGAAGTCCTTGACGCCGCGCAGGCCCTCGGCCGGCGTGAGCATCCGGTACTTCGAGCGGTTCTCGCAGCCGCCCCCCTTGGCCATCAGCATCACCCGGAGCTCGGCGCCGGGCACGACTTCCACGTGGATGACGGCCGGCGTGTTGTCGCCGGTGTTCACGCGGTCGAACGGCGAGCGGACGATCGAGGCCCGCAGGTAGCCCTCGCGGTAGCCCTGGCGGACGCCCTCGTTGATGGCGTCATAGAGCGCCCCACCGATGACGTGCACGTCCTGGCCGAGCTCCACGAAGCACACCACCATCCCGGTGTCCTGGCAGTAGGGGATCCGGCGCGTCCGGGCCAGCTCGGCGTTCTGCTGGAGGATCTGGAGCACCTGCCGCCCGGCCGGCGAGCGCTCGGTCCGGAGCGCCCGGTCGAAGGCCCGCAGCATGTCGGGCCCCAGGCTCCAGTTGGCCTCCATGCAGAGCTTCTTCACCGCGTCGGTGACGGCGCTGGCGTGGACCTCGCGCACGGCCATGGCCTTACCCCCGCGGCTGCCCGAGCGAGGCCAGGAACTGCTGGTGCCGGCGACCCATCTCGTCGGGCGCGACGTCCTCCTGGTGGGTGGCCAGCGTCCACTGGTGGCCGGAGGGGTCCTCAACGGTGGCGATGCGGTCGCCCCAAAACATGTCCGTGGGGGACGTGACCACCTTGGCGCCGGCGTCGCGGGCCCGCGTGAACGCGTGGTCGACCTCGGGCACGTACACGTAGAAGCCGGCGGAGCGGGCGCCCACCGTCTTCGGCGCCCGGCAGTCGGCCTTGTCGGGCGGCTCCTCCCCCAGCATCACGATGGAGTCGCCGATCTTGACCTCGGCGTGCATGACCCGCCCGCCGGGCCCGGGCATGCGCAGCAGCTCCTGGGCGCCGAAGGCCCGCTTGTAGAAATCGATGGTGGCGGCGGCGTCGATGACGGTCAGGTACGGGGTGACGGAGTGGTAGCCCTCGGGAATCGGCTTGGCCATTTGCGATCTCCTGCCTAGAGCTTCAGCTTGTCCACCAGCTCCCGGACGGCGGCGGCCGAGCGCTGGAAGGCAGCCTGCTCCTCGGGGGTCAACCGGATCTCGATGACCTGCTCGACGCCGCGCCGGCCGAGCTTGACCGGCACGCCCACGTAGAGGCCGCGGATGCCGTACTGGCCGGTGAGGTAGGCGGCGCAGGGCAGGATCTTCTTCTTGTCCTTGAGGATGGCCTCCACCATCTCCACCGTGGAGGCTCCCGGCGCGTAATAAGCGCTGCCGGTCTTGAGCAGCCCGACGATCTCGGCCCCGCCGTCGCGGGTGCGCTGCACGAGGGCCTGGATGCGCTCGGGGGGCAGCAGCTCGGTGACCGGGATGCCGGCCACGGTGGAGTAACGCGGCAGCGGCACCATAGTGTCGCCGTGGCCGCCCAGCACGAACGCGGTCACGTTCTCGACCGAGACGTCGAGCTCCCGGGCGATGAAGGTGCGGAAGCGGGCGGAGTCGAGCACGCCGGCCATGCCGATGACCCGCTCGGGCGGGAAGCCCGATTTCCGCCAGGCCAGCTGGACCATGGCGTCCAGCGGGTTGGTGACCAGGACCAGGATGGCCTCGGGCGAGCGCGGGACGACCTGATCCACCACCGAAGCGACGATCTCGGCGTTCTTGAACAGGAGGTCGTCGCGGGTCATGCCCGGCTTCCGGGCCAGGCCGGCCGTGATGACGACGATGTCCGAGCCGGCCGTCTCGTCGTAGCCGTTGCTGCCCACCAGCCGGCAGTCGTAGCCGTGGACGGGGCCGGCCTGTAGCAGGTCGAGGGCCTTGCCCTGGGGCACCCCCTCGATGACGTCGACCAGTACCACGTCGCCCAGCTCGCGCTCGACGGCGTACTGGGCGACGGTGGCGCCGACGTTGCCGGCGCCCACCACGGTGATCTTGGGACGAGCCATGCGCGGGGCCTCCGGCATCAGAGCGCCGCCATGTGGGCGACCACGGCGGTGGCGAACTCCGAGCACTTGACCTCCCGGGCGCCTTCCATGAGCCGCGCGAAGTCGTACGTGACGGTCTTGGCCTGGATGGTCCTCTCCATGCCGGCGATGATCCGGTCGGCGGCCTCGGTCCAGCCCATGTAGCGCAGCATCATCTCGCCGGAGAGGATCACCGAACCGGGGTTGACCTTGTCCTGCCCGGCGTACTTGGGGGCGGTGCCGTGGGTGGCCTCGAACAGGGCGTGGCCGGTCTCGTAGTTGATGTTGGCCCCCGGCGCGATACCGATACCGCCCACCTGGGCGGCCAGGGCGTCGGAGAGCAGGTCGCCGGTCAGGTTGCAGCACGGGATGACGTCGAACTCGTCGGGCCGGGTCAGGATCTGCTGCAGGAACGCGTCGGTGATGGCGTCCTTGACCAGGATCTTGCCGGCCGGCGGCCGGCCGCCGCACTCCTCCCAGGCGATCAGCCGGTCGGAGAACTCCCGGCGGGCCAGCTCGTAGCCCCACTTCATGAACTGCCCCTCGGTGAACTTCTGGATGTTGCCCTTGTGCACCAGCGTGATGTTGCGGCGGTTGTGCTCGATGGCGTAGCGGAAGGCGGCCCGGATCAGCCGCTCGGAGCCCTCCCGGGACACCGGCTTGATGCCGATGGAGGAGGTCTCCGGGAAGCGGATCTTCCGTACCCCCATCTCCCGCTGCAGGAAGTCGATGACCTTGCGACACTCCGGGGTGCCGGCCAGCCACTCGATGCCGGCGTAGATGTCCTCGGTGTTCTCCCGGAAGATCACCATGTCGACCTTGTCCGGCCGCTTCACCGGCGAGGGCACGCCCTTGAAGTAGCGCACCGGGCGCAGGCACACGTAGAGGTCCAGTTCCTGGCGCAGGGTGACGTTGAGCGACCGGAACCCCTCGCCGACCGGGGTCGTCAGCGGTCCCTTGATGGCCACCAGGTACTGGCGGATCGCGTCGAGCGTCTCCGGCGGCAGCAGGTTGGGCGGGCAGTCCGGCCCGTAGACGGCCTGGGCCTTCTCGCCGGCGTACACTTCCATCCAGGCGATCCGGCGCCGGCCGCCGTAGGCCTGCTCCACGGCCGCGTCCAGCACCCGCACCGCCGCCCGCCAGATGTCGGGCCCGGTTCCGTCGCCCTCGATGAAGGCGACGATGGGGTGGTCGGGGACGCGCAGCTTGCCGTGCTCGATGGTGATCCGCTCGCCGGCGGGGACCTTGATCTTGCCTGCCATCAGCGGCGCTCTCCTGGTCGGGGATCGATGTCGCCCGGGCGCAGCCGCACCGCGGCCATGTCGGCCGGCCCTCCGGTCTCGACGTCCACCGGCGCCTGGCCGGCGTTGAGCGCCGACCCGGCCCGGAACCACGCGATCTGCTCCCGGGTGAGCGTGTGCAGGCACGCGATCTCCTCCACGCGCCCCGAGGGCTTGCGGATGCGGACGGTCACCGGCTTGCCCGGCTCCAGGCCGTGCAGGCCGACGATGGAGACCCGGTCGTCCTGCTCGAACCGCTCCCAGTCGCGCGGGTCCTCGAACGTCAGCGGCAGGATCCCCTGCTTCTTGAGGTTGGTCTCGTGAATGCGGGCGAAGCTGCGCGCGATCACGGCCGCGCACCCCAGGTACCGGGGCGACATGGCGGCGTGCTCGCGGCTCGAGCCCTCGCCGTAGTTCTCGTCGCCGATCACCACCCATTGCACGCCCCGGGCCTTCAGCTCGCGCGCCGTCTTGGCGAACGGCTGGCCGGCGGCGCCGGTCAGCGGGTTCACGCCCCGGCCCGTCTCGCCGGTGAAGGCGTTGACGGCGCCCAGGAACATGTTGTCGCTGATCCGGTCGAGATGGCCGCGGTAGCGCAGCCAGGGACCGGCCGGCGAGATGTGGTCGGTGGTCGTCTTGCCCCGGGTCTTCACCAAGATCGGCAGGTCGATGAAGTCCCGGCCGTCCCAGGCGACGAACGGCCCCAGCAGCTGCAAGCGCTCGCTGTCGGGCGGGATCTCGATCTGGACGGTGTCGGGATCCTCGGCCGGCGGCTCGTAGCCCTCGGCGCCGCGGGCGAAGCCGTCCGGGGGCAGCTCCTCGGCCTCGGGCGGGGTGAAGCGGACGGCCCGGCCGTCGGGCGCGGTCAGCGTGCCGTGCACGGGGTCGAAGTCCAGCGTGCCGGCGAAGGCCAGGGCGGTGACGATCTCGGGGCTGGTGATGAACGACAGCGTGGCGTTGTTGCCGTCGTTGCGGCCGGGAAAGTTGCGGTTGAAGGAGGAGACGATCGTGTTCGGCTGCTCGCCGGTCACGTCACGGCGCTTCCACTGCCCGATGCAGGGGCCGCAGGCGTTGGCCAGCACGGTCGCCCCCATCGCCTGGAACGTCTCCAGGAGGCCGTCGCGCTTGATCGTCTGGTGGATCCGATCCGAGCCGGGCGTGACCAGGAACGGCACCCGCACCTGGAGCCCGGCCTGGATCCCCTGCCGAGCCACGTGGGCGGCTCGGCGCATGTCCTCGTAGGAGGAGTTGGTGCAGGAGCCGATCAGCGCGTTGCTGATCTCGAGCGGCCAGCCCTCGCGGCGCGCCTCGGCGCCCAGCCGCGAGATGGGCCGCCCGCGGTCGGGCGAGTGGGGACCGACGATGTGGGGTTCCAGCGCGTCGAGGTCCACCTCCACGATCTCGTCGTAGAAGGCGGCCGGGTCGTCGGCCACCTCGGAATCCGCCCGCAGGTGGTCGGCGAACTGCTCGGCCAGCGCGGCCAGGTCGCTCCGCTCGGTGGCGCGCAGGTAGGCCGCCATGCGGTGATCGAACGGGAAGAGGGACGAGGTCGCGCCGAGCTCGGCGCCCATGTTGCAGATCGTGGCCTTGCCGGTCGCGCTGATGGACTCCACGCCGGGGCCGAAGTACTCGACGATGCGGTTGGTCCCGCCCTTCACCGTGAGGCGCGTGCACAGGTAGGTGATGACGTCCTTGGGCGCCGTCCAGCCGTGGAGCTTGCCGGTGAGGTGGACGCCGATCAGCCGGGGGTGGAGCACCTCCCAGGGCAGCCCGGCCATGACCTCGGCGGCGTCGGCGCCGCCCACGCCGATGGCCAGCATGCCCAGGCCCCCCGCGTTGGGGGTGTGGGAGTCGGTGCCGATCATGAGGCCGCCCGGGAAGGCGTAGTTCTCCAGGACGACCTGGTGGATGATGCCCGAGCCCGGGCGCCAGAACCCCATCCCGAACTTGCGGGCGGCCGAGCGCAGGAAGTTGTAGACCTCGACGTTCTCGGCCAGGGCGCGCTCGAGGTCGGGACCGGCGCCGCTCTCGGCCCGGATCAGGTGGTCGCAGTGCACGGTGGTCGGCACCGCGACCCGCTTGCGGCCGGACATCATGAACTGCAGAATCGCCATCTGGGCGGTGGCGTCCTGCAGCGCGACGCGGTCGACGCGCAGCCGCAGCGTCGCCCGCCCGCGCTCCCAGGCCTGCTCGTCGAAGTTCCAGCAGTGGGCGACCAGGAGCTTCTCGGCGAGGGTGAGTGGGCGACCGAAGGTGCGGCGGGCGCGGGCGATGCGCTCGGGCATGGCCGCGTACAGCGCGCTGATCTGTCCGGCGGCGGACATCCGACCTCCCGGCAGCCGGCGCCCAGACCACGAGCGTCGGCGGCAAAATGACGAATAACTCTAACGCCCCGCGTGCAGAGCGTCAAGGCGCGGAGCGCCGGCGCAGCGAGAGGAGGCGCGACATGGCGCGCGTGCAGACCGTGGGGACCGCGAAGCGGCTGGCCCTCGCCGCCGCGTCGCTCCTGGCCGTGGTGACCGTCCTCGACGCCGGCGGTCCCGTGGAGCCGACGGCCGGCGGCGAGCCGGCCGGGCCGGTGGTGAGCATCGCCGGCGCCCCCGTCCGGGGCGCGCCGGACGCGCCGCTCACGATCATCGAGTACTCCGACTACCAGTGACCGTACTGCGCCCGCCACGTCCGTGAGACGTGGCCCCGAATCGAGCGCGAGTACGTCGCCCGCGGACGGGTCCGCTACGTCGTCCGCGACTTCCCGCTGGAGTCGATCCACCCGCACGCGCTGGGCGCCGCCCAAGCCGCGCGCTGCGCCGGCGAGCAGGGCCGGTTCTGGCCCATGCACGAGCGCCTCTTCGCGCACCCGCGGGCGCTGGACTTGGAGTCGCTCGCCGGTCACGCCGCCGCCGCGGGGCTCGACGTGGCCGCGTTCCGGCGATGCCTGGACGGCGGCCGCCACCTGGACGACATCCGCCGCGACGTCGAGGAAGCCCGCCGGCTCGGCATCCACAGTACGCCGAGCTTCCTCT
>DATLZL010000264.1:0-9115 GCA_035574035.1 Binatia bacterium
CGGCCATCTCACCGCCATGGCGATGAGCGACCGCCGCGTCGCCGGCGGCGTCGCCATCAGCGGCATCTTCGACCTCGAGCCGATCCGGCTGAACTACCTGAACGACAAGCTGGGCCTGGACCGCGACGAGGCCGCGCGCAACAGCCCGCTGCTCCACCTGCCCGAGCGGGCGGCGCCGCTGGTGGTGACGGTGGGGCTCGGCGAGCTCTCCGAGCTGATCCGCCAGTCGGAGGAGTACGCCAAGGCCTGGCTCGGCCACGGCCTGCCCGGGCGCTACCTGCCGCTGCCCGGCCACGACCACTTCTCGATCCTGGAGGAGCTGGCGCGGCCGGACGGGGCCATCCTGGCCGCGCTCGGGGACCTCGCTGCCGGGCGCTAGGGCGTCATCGGGGCGAGGCCGCACGCCGCAGGGTGGCGACCCGACCCCGATCTCTCAGGGCTCCGGCGGGCGGCGCGCCCGCCAGTCGGTCGCCTGCTCGTAGGCCCAGCCGATCCTGAGCACCGTCGCCTCCTGGCCGGCGTGGCCCACGATCTGGAGCGAGGCCGGCAGGCCCGCGCGCGTGAACCCGCAGGGCACCGCCAGCGCGCAGAGCCCGAGGTAGTTCACCGCCCGCGTGAAGTAGGCGGCGGTGGTGGACTGGTCGATCTCGGCCACGGCTGGGGCCGGGGTCTGTGCCGTCGGCGTCAGCAGCCCGTCCACGTCGGCCATCGCCGCCGCGAACTCCCGCCGCCGCGCCTCGCGCTCGTCGAGCGTCAGCAGGTAGTCGCGCGCCGACATGCTCTTGCCGACCTGGATGCGCGGGCGCACGTGCGGGTCCAGCGGCAGGGTGGGGTCGTCGACCAGGTGGCCGACGAACCGGTACCCCTCGGCGCCGATGATGCGGCCCACGCCGGCCGCGTAGTCGCGCAGCGGGTGGGGCCAGTCGCGCCGCACCAGGCGGGCGCCGAGCCGGGCCAGCGTCTCGACGGCGGCGTCGTAGGCGGCCAGCACCTCGGCGTCCACCCCGGCCCGCTCCGCCTCGGGCAGCACGGCCAGCCGCAATCCCTCGACGCCCCGCCGGAGGTCGGGCATCGGGTCGACCGGGCTCCAGGCGAGCGTCTGCGGGTCGCGGGGGTCGGGGCCGTTGAGGACGCGGAAGATCAGCGCCGCGTCCTCCACCGAGCGCGCCAGCGGCCCCGGCGTGTCGAGCGTGTGGCTCAGCGGCAGCACGCCCCAGGTCGAGATGCGTCCGGCCGTCACCTTGAGCCCGACGATGCCGCACCACGCCGCCGGGATCCGCACCGAGCCGCCGGTGTCGGTCCCGATGGCCACCGGCGCCAGCCCGGCCGCCACCGCCACCCCGGAGCCGCTCGAGGACCCGCCCGGCGCCCGGTGCACGGCGAGGTCCCAGGGGTTCCACGGCGTGCCCAGGTGGACGTTGGTGCCGAACGAGCCCATGGCGAACTCGACGGTGTGGGTCTTGCCGAGCACGATCATGCCGGCCGCGATCAGCCGCTCGGCCAGCGTGGCGGTGACCCGCGAGACCCGGTCGGCCCAGTGCTTCGACCCGCCGGTGGTGACCCGACCCTCCAGCTCGACCAGGTCCTTGAGCGCAACCGGCACGCCGTGCAGCGGCCCGACGCGGTGGCCGCTCCGGATGGCCCGGTCGGCGGCCTCGGCGGCCAGGCGGGCCTCGGCCTCGTAGACGGCGATGAAGGCGCCCAGGTGCTTGTCGCGGCGGCGGATCCGGTCGAGGAGGGCCTCGACGACGTCGACGGGCGAGAGCGAGCGGGTGGCGAAGGCGCGCGAGAGCTCGGCGGCGGTGGCCCAGACGGGATCGAGCATGGCCGTTACTCTACATCAGTCGCCGGGACTGCCACATCGGTCGCGGGCGCCTGACGTCCACGGCCTGACCCGCGGCGGGCCGTCCCCCTTCTCCAGCTCGGCGCGGTGCACGTGCCGGCTGGCCTCGTCGCCGCGGCCGATCCACGGGAACACCAGCAGCCCTCGGCAGCTCTCGCGGAGCGCGGCATGAACCGGACAGCCGCAGCCCGGCGAGAGCGGCCGGGGGCATGCTCCGGCCCGGTGAGCCAGCTCTGCGCTATCGGCGGCGTCAAGGATGTACCAGTCGTACTGGTCGAAGAGGGCCTCGGGGTCGAAGCAGTCGTGGCGGTAGATCTCGATCTGGCCGGCACCACAACGGGCACAGCGGAGGATCGTCGTCTCGGAGTACGTCAGGTCATGACCCGCGTGGCCCGGAGGGATGCCCTCCTCGTCGACCCGCATCACGAGAGCCGCATCCGGTTGGCGGCACGACGGACAATGCATCTCCACGTTTCCCCAATCCCTCGCCCAGGAGGCTGAGGGCCGTACCGACCCGCGGTCGACGCCCGCTCGCGCTGGGCACTGCCCACCGGTCGCCAGCCTTCGTATCAGTCGATGAGGTGGCACTCCAGGGAAGGAATCGGGCTGGCAGTGGTCGCCGGAATGTTCCGGCAGCTCAGGATGCGCCGCTTGACGGTATACGCATAGACGCCGGACACGACCCCCGAGATCGCATAGTTACACGTGATGACCTGGCCGCCGGCCCAGTGGATGCTGGTGAGCTGCGGCTGCAGGAACTGGGTGCCGCTCTTCACCGTGAACGTCGGGTCGTTTCCGATGTGGTCCTTCCAGTTCAGCGAGATCAGCGTGGCGCCCGGACAAAAGATCCTCTTCGTTTCTCCGGCCGACGACGGCGGGAGCAGCAACCCGAGAGCACCGAGCAACAGCCCGAACCAGACGATGGACCGTAGGCGACGGGGCCGCTTCGCAAGGCTCATGTTGCGTCCTTCCCTTCCCCGATCGGGTGCCTGGCGGCGATGGCTGCGCACCGCATGTAACCCGTCAACGTGGCGTCGGGCCCGGCATCGCGACCGGGGACGGCATGAGAACCCCGCCGATGGCGGCGACGACGAAGAAGATGACCACCGCCGCGACAATCACGGCCGCCGTGTAGGGCAGCACCCGCGATTCGGGGACCTTCATCACGACCGGAACGCCGAGATACAGCAGGTAGAGGCTGTAGAGACCCAGCATGGAAAGAAAGCCGAGGGCGGGGAACAGGGCGAAGACGCCCGCCAGCCACGCGGCCGTGCTGGAGTAGGCGGCGAGCTTGAACGCCTGCTCCAGATCCTTCCGGCCCTCGAACCGCGGCGCCAGCGCGTCGATGACCAGCGCCAGGACGTACACCGCCGCCAGGCTCAGCACGTAGGTCACGGCCGCCTGGACGAGGGCGCCGCCCAGCGGGACGCGGTACCGGCCCAGTCCCGGCACGCCGACGCCGACCAGCGACTGCCCGATCGTCGCAGCGATCGGGCCGATGGCGGCCAGCGGCGCGACGTACCCCCGGTAGAGGCCTCCGATCGTGGATGGCTCCCGGGCGACGACCTCCCACTCCCCTCGCGGCTGCACGAGGATGTTCTTCACGCGCTCCCGCATGCTCTCCCTCCCTGGCCGCGGACCGGCTCGCCAGCGGGCCTCATTTGAGCGCCGCGGTGAGCGTCACGCGGACCTGGATCTCGATCTCGCCCGGCGCGACCGATGTCTGCGGTGGCTCATCGAGGACGGGGCTCCGGGCCCGCCCGAACGCCCGCCGCACCGCCCGCGGCACCGCCACCGACTCCTCGATCTGGAGCACGCGGTCGACGGTCATCCCCGCCCCCAGCGCGGCCGCCTCGGCCCGAGCCCGAGCCGACGCCACCGCCCGCCTGAGCGCCTCCCGCTCGACGGCGGCGCGTTCTCTCAGCTCGAATCGAGGGGGGCCGATCGCCGTCGCCCCCGCGCCGACGGCGACGTCGATCACCTCGCCGACCCGGTCGATCTCTTCCAGCCGCACCTCGATGGTGTTCCGGGTGACGTAGCCCCGGGACACTGGCTTGCCCTTGACGTAGTCGTGCTCCTCGTCGAGGTAGTACGCGAGCGTGCGAACGGCGTCCTCGGCCAGCCCTGCTCCTTGAAGGCGCTTCCGGATCTCTGCCATCACCCGGGCGTTGCGGGTCCGCGACTCCCGGGGGCTGACCGCGACCGATTCGACCGTCACGGTGACGAACGCCTGGTTGGCGGCGGTTCGGATCACGGCCGTCCCCTGCGTGGTGACGACCGAGGTCTCCCGTTCGGCCTCCGGCGCAGCGGCGGCGCCGGGGCCCCGACACCCGGCGACCGCCGCCATGGCCAGCGCCACGGTCACGACCATCGTCGCAACACGGCCCCTGTGCACGCTGGAGCCTCCGCGGGTCCTTCCCGTCACCGGTGCCCTCGCGGAGCGCTCACGCCCGTCCCTCCGGGTTGCGCCGCCGCGCTCGACCGGCTCGACGATCGCGGCGACGGCGCGCGGCCGCCAGATCGTCCCACTGCGACTTCATGGCGTTGAAGAGCCACAATCCCGTGACGACCGGAAGCACCAGGCTGATTCCCGAGGTCGTCGGCAGCATCAGCAAGCCGATGCCGAGGAAGATCAGCCAGAAGGAGACCAGCGCGACATTGATGCCGACCACCACGACACGCTCGGCGCGCGTCGCCGTACCGTTCACCAGAGAATCCATCGTGATCATGGTGCGCCGGCCGGCGAGGAGGCGAACACGGGACCGCCATCGTGTCGCCGTCAGGCCGGTGGGCCGCCCGGTCGCCGGGTGCGGTCCGAACGGCTGCATCGTCGGCGTCACGGGCGCCTCATCCGGCTCGCCACGCCGGAGCGCGTAGATCGCCAGCGCGAGCATCGTCGGGACGAAGATCCCGAGGGCGAGCCCGAGCACCCAGCGACCCGCAACACCGCCCGTCGCCAGCCAGCCTTCCATGATCAGCGCCGGACCCGGACCGGGAACTCCAGCGACCTGTTGCGATACGTGGCCACGATCCGGGCCACGCACTCGGTATACGGACACGGCCGCACCGTCAGGTCGAAGTCCTCCTTCCAGTCGTTCCGGGGAATCGTCACCGTGGGAGGGCCGACGACGAGGCCCGGCGCGTTGGACGGGTACGCGAGGGCGACCACCGCCGCTCCAGCGCCCGCCTTGCCCTCGAGAAACGCGCCCATCTTGAACGGCACGCCCTCCGGCGGGACCCCCTCGAACGTCAGCTCGGTGGGCTCTGGGCCGAGCTGGGGGCAGAGGGTACTTTCGAAGCCCAAGGGCCAGCGCCAGCGCGAGCCAGGTTTGCAATCGTCGATGAATTTCAAGGCCACGAGCCCGGCCGGCCGCACCACGAACGTGGTCTCCCGGACGTCGCGGGCGCCCTGGTACGTGTCGAGCACCTCGAGCTTCACTGGCGTGTCGGCCGCCGCCGGCAGCGCCACCAAGCGGAACTCACCCGAGTCGCGACCCTCGGCGATATGGAACTCGAAAGCGCCGTAATCCTGGATGAAGGCCGTGGCCGGCTGCAGGCGCATGCGGAACCTGAACGCGCTGCGCGCCGTCGCGCTGAGGTCCACCCGGGCCACGGCCTCGAACAGGCCGTGGTCGTTGAAAGACGTCCGGGCAATGCTCACCGCCTTGAGATACGAAGGGCCGACCGTGATCGGAACACTCTTCGTCACACCGGCATAGGCAGCGTGGATGCGGACGGTCCGGGGTACGGGCGTCGTGTTCAGGCCGGGCACGGGCACGCTGGCCTTGCGCTCACCGGCCGGGATCAGCGCGTGCGGGGCAAACTGCGGGCCGTACTCCGGGGACGAGAGCGGCACGACCGTCGGCGCGGCCGCCGCGCCGTCGAGCCAGACCGTGCACGTCGTCGTCGTGCCGACAGGGATCGTGAACGGTTGGCACCCCAGGACCGCCAGCGATGCCGGCACGACAGTGACCGCCGCGGTCGCCGTCTCGCCTCCGACGTGGGCGGTGATCGTCACCGTGGTAGGCGCCGTCACCGGGAAGGTCGGGATCTCGAAGCTGTGATCGGCCTGACCTCGCTGAACCGTCACCGCCGCCGGCGGCGCCACCACGGCGGGGTGGCTGCTCGTCAGGGTGATGGTCACGCCCGTCGCTCCTCCGGCGGGCGCCGTGAGCTGCACCCGGCCGAGGGTCTTGTTGCTTCCGACCACCGGCGTCCAGATCCCGAAGTGCTTGATCGCCGCCGCGCTCGGCTGCCGAACGGAAGGCGGCAGCGCGCTCGGCGGTGCCGATAGCGGTCCCGGCGCCGGCCGGCGGGGATCGGCTCCCCAGGCCGGTTGTGCCGACCACGAACCGACCGCCGACAGCAGCGCGAGAACAACGATCGAGGTGCGCATGGTGCATTCTCCGTCCTGCGGGCCGGCGCGCGATCGCCGGCGGCGGCCGGTGACGAAGAGGACCGCGCTCGCCGCCGGCAGGACGCCGGCCATGATGGGCCCGACCAGCGGCCCGGCCCGCTGGTCGGGAATTCGATGGGTATCCGGCGCCGAGGGCGAGTACTCGCCCTCGACCGGGTTACCCGGTACGTAGGAAGTCCCGGTCTCGTACGAGCCCGCCTCACAGCCCAGACGTACGACGATCAGCCCGCACAGGAGCACCAGCCAGCGCGCCCACCGCCACCCCGACCACCCGCGCCGGGCGGTCGCGCTCGCCGCCGCGTCAGCGACGCTGCACGCCGGCGCGCGGATCGGTTCGCGCCAGTCGATCACTACGCGCTTTCGGTCGGCGGGGTCCACGCGCACGCCGACGACGGCGCCCGGCGCGAGCCGGCCGAGGACGGCCGGATCGACGGCCTGCGTGACGCGGGCGGGATAAAGTCCTGCCGCCTCCACGTTCAAGGCGAACCGGACGATCGGATACCGGCGGTTGAAGGACCAGCGGGTGCGCTCGAGGGAAGTGATCGTGGCCGACCCGGGCGTCCCGTGCTCCAGCACGTCCTCGTCGCCGCCGATGGCGCTGAACCGCCACACCAGGGCCGGCACGCCGAAGGCGGCCGCGCCCGCGGCGAGCAGCGCCGCCAGGACGGCCTCACCGCGTGCCTCGGGTATGCCCACGGCGATCGCCGCGAACACCGCGGCGATGACGAGCGCCAGCGCGCCGGCCAGTCGTCCCCACAACCTCACGACCATCCCCGTCAGTGCTGCCGGGGCGACGGCGTTTCGAAGACCGGCCGGTCGGACGGGTTCACGGGCCCCTTCTTGTCGCAGCTGCCGATCGGGCAGCCGGCCAGCGGCCCGCAGCACGCCGGCTCGTCCGGGACACACCAGCACTCCCCGCTGGTCCGCTTGCCGCACTTGCAGCGGGGCTCGCGGGAAACGCCGGGGATCGAGCCGGCCGCGATCCGGCTGCCCCGGACGAGCCGCTGGCTGGCGAGCGTCGCCGGGTCGGAACTGAACGTGACGAACTCGCCGGTCACCAGGGACCGGGCCGTGACCTGCCCGCGGGCGTCGACCGCGGTGATCTCGAGCATCTGTGCCGAGCTCGCCGGCCGCGGTGCCACACCGGCGGCGGTCAGCACCACCGCGTCACAGGCCTCGCTCGCGCCGGCCGATGGGCCGCCCAACGGGTGGTCGGCCTGGACGATGGATACCGCCAACAAGACGAGCGCAATGCCGACGACGATGGATGGGACGGGTCGACGCAGATTCCTCCGCATGGTGGCTCCTCCTCTCTCACGGCCCGGCCGTGAGCACGCTCTCCCAGCGCGTGAGCATGACGCCGTTGCGGGCCTGCACCACCACCTCGCGGACCATCCCGATCCCCGGCGCGTAGTGGCGCTCGACCGAGAGCGCGATCGGCTGGGACGGCTGCTGCATCAGGACCACGAAGCCCGGCACCTGTCCGGCCGGCGCCTTCACCGGCACCGGGCCCCACATCCGGAACGTCTGCTTCAGCGACGGCCCCAGCTCGTGGGACCAGCGGCGGGGTGTCTTGAGCGGCCACGGCCAGATCGGGCCCGGGGGATCGAACGTCTGGTCTTCGCCCCCGCTCTTGAGCCGGGTGACCACAAGACCGGCATCGGTGACCTTCCACCATTCCTCCTCCACGACCATGTCGTTGCGGCGGGACTCGATGTGCACGCCCATCTCGTCCTGGCCCACGGCTCTCTTCCGGATCGTCGCCCGGAGCCGCCCGTCGGGGTCCAGCCGGAGGCCCGGCGGCAGCTGAGGCCGCACGCCGGGCGCGAACTGCTGCTCGAACCGGTAGGTCCACGTGGTTCCGGGCTGCAGCGGCAGCAGGTCCGCCGGCCGTCGCACCTCGGCGGCCGGCATGGCGACGACCGTGAACTCGACCGAGCGCCAGGGCTTGCCGTCGGCGGTGACATCGAGGCGGTACTTGCCGGGCGGAAGCGCGCCGCCGCGCGAGCGCAGGTGGATGGCCGCCCGATCCCGGCCGGCGACCGGAATCGTCGTCTTGTTGATGACCTGATTCGGCGGCGCGGCGGCGCCGACATCCACCACGCTCCAGGTGGCGACCAGACCCTGGGGCGACGCACCCTGCGGCAGCCGGACCACGGCGGCGACCTCCTCGGTCGACCCGGCGGGGAACGTCCGGGTCGGATAGACCGGCGAATAGTCGGCCGCCTCGGCCAGGCAGAGCTGCAGCGGGGCGCTGCCCGCTTCCCCGGCCGGCTGGCCCTCGGCCGGACCGCCGGCGAGGCAGAGACCACCCAGCGCGGCGAGAGCGAGACGCTTCATCACGACCTCCCGCGCGCCGCTCATGGCTTGCGGATCGCCGGCGTGGCGCGCTGGTTGTTGGTTTCCAACGCCTCCCGGACGGCGTTGGCGGCATCGATCACCACGATCACGTGATAGGACCCCGTCGCCCCGGGCGGCCAGGCGCACGTGGTTCTCGCCTCGCTCACGGCCGCAGCGGCGCCCGTCCCGCCGCCCTTGAGCCCCGGCACGGTCCGCGAGCAGAACGGGATATCGGTCCCGTCCAGGACGGCGTCGCGCGAGAGATAGAAGGTGACGGCGAACGGCCCGGCGTCGGCCGGGCCCTGGTTCCGGACCGCATCGTGGACGATGATGTCGCTCACCGTCGCCGTCGCCGCGGCCAGGGTCGGCACCAGGTCGGGCAGGGCCGCCGGCGGCGAGCCACCGCCGGCCGGGGTCGTCCCTCCCGGCGGCGTGCTGCCGGGGCCTCCGGGTGACTGGGACAGCGACGCCAGCAGCACGCGCAAGTGCCCCTCGAGCTCGGCCTTGAGCTCGGC
>DATLZL010000265.1:0-6505 GCA_035574035.1 Binatia bacterium
CGAGCAGCACGCCGGCGTTGGGCTTGGCGTTGTCGAGCACGCCGATCCGGCGGCCGGCCAGGCTCGCCGGCCGCGGCGCCAGGGGCCGGGCCGCCGTCGGGGCGAGGCCGGTCGGGTTCACCAGGTCCACGGCCTCGGCCTCAGGCGAGCTTGCGGAGCCGCTCCATGCTGGCCAGGAACCCATCCAGCGTGGCGCCGTCCGGGGAGAACGTCGGGTCGAAGAACACCTCGGCCGCACCGAGCCCGCGCACGGCGTCCACGTCTTCCTTCACCTGCTCCGGCGACCCGGTGAAGATCGCCCGGTCGGCGCCCAGCGGCCGGTCGGTGAGGGCGACGTTCGCCCGCACGACGAGCTGCAACGCGGCCGGTTCGCGCCCGGCCGCCTTCGCCAGGTCGCGGAGCTGGGCCATCATCTGCCGCATGCCGGCCACCGGGACGCCGGCCGGGTTCCAGCCGTCGGCCCAGCGGGCGGTGCGCTCGAGCGCCCGCGGCACGTAGGCGGCGAGGTAGATCGGCGGGTGCGGCTTCTGCACCGGCTTGGGCCCGATGATCGACCTGGGAATCCGGTAGTAGCGCCCCCGGTACTCGACCGGGTCGCTGGTCCAGACCGCCTTGAGCACGGCGAGGAACTCGTCGGCCCGGCGGCCGCGCTCGGCCCGCGCGGCCCCGGCCGCCTCGAACTCGTCCTCCGACCAGCCGAGCCCCAGCCCGACCCGCAGCCGCCCGCCGGAGAGCACGTCCAGCGTGGTGAGCCGCCGGGCGAGCACGACCGGGTTATAGAACGGCATGTCCAGGACGCTTGTGCCGAGCGTGACGCGGCGGGTGACGGCGGCGGCGAACGTGAGCGACTCCAGCGGGTCGAGGACGACCCGGTAGGCGTCGGGCAGCGACCCGTCGGCCGAGGCCGGGTACGGTGTGCGCGGCTTCAGGGGATAGAGCAGCCGCTCGGTGACCCAGAGACCGTCGTAGCCGAGCGCCTCGGCGCGCTCGGCGGCACGGCGGATGCCGTCGGGGCCGGCGGCCGGACCGACGTTCGGCAGCGTGAACCCGATGCGCATGGTGGCCTCCTGGACCGTCATCGTACAACGAGCGCGCTTGACACCGCGCCGCCCGCCGTCCTAACTATGCGCACCGACCGACAGGAGAACGCCATGACATCACGCCGCCGCTTCCTCCGCACCGTCGCCGCGGCCGCCGCCCTGGGCGTGCCCGGCACCCTGCGGGCCCAGCCCCGCGAGGTTCTGATCGGCGAGACCCACCCGCTGACCGGCCCGCTGGCCCGCGAGGGCAACCTCGGCCGGCAGGGCATCGAGCTGGCGGTGAACGAGATCAACGCCGCCGGCGGCATCCAGGCCCTGGGTGGGGCGCGCCTGCGGCTCATGGTGCTGGACAACGAGTCCAAGCCGCCGGTGGCCATCTCGACCATGGAGCGCCTCAAGGACGCCGGGGTCGTGGCCGTGCTGGGCCCGTACGCCTCGGGGCTGGCCTTCGTCACCACCCAGGAGGCCGAGAAGTACCGCATCCCCCACGTGCTGGACGTGGCGATCGCCGACCAGATCACCGAGCGCGGCTTCAAGTACACCTTCCGCTTCAGCCCCACCGCCGGCGTGGGCGCCGCGCAGACGGTCGAGTACCTGGGCGGCCTGGTGAAGGACTTCCAGCTCGGCTGGAAGCGCGCGGTGCTCGTCCACGAGGACGGGCTGTTCGGCAAGGCCACCGCCGACACGCTGCAGAAGCTGCTGCCGACGATCGGCATGGACGTCGTCGACCGCATCCCGCACAACGCCCAGGCGCCCTCGCTCACCAACGAGGTGCTGAAGATCAAGGCCGCCCGGGCCGACGTCGTGATCCCCTCGACCTACTACCCCGCGCACTCGCTCATCATCCGCACCATGGCTGAGCAGCGCGTCGACGTCGGCGCGGTCCTGTCCGTCTACGGCGGCGCCGGCAGCCAGTACCGGTTCATCAAGGACGTCGGCCGGCTGGCCGATTTCATGCTGGACGGCAACCACTGGTTCAACCCCAGGGCCCCGCGCATCCGGGGCGTCATCGCGGCGTTCGAGCGCGCGTACCAGCAGCCCTTCGCCTACGAGTGGCTGCTGGCCTACCAGTCGGTGTGGGTGCTCAAGGACGCCCTGGAGCGGGCCGGCGCCCCCGACCGCGAGCGCCTGCGCGAGGCCCTGGCCCGCACCCACCTCACCGACACGCTCATGCCCTACCCCATCGCCTTCGACGACAAGGGCCAGAACCCCCACGCCCGCGTGCTGCTGATGCAAGTGCAGGGCGGCCGCATCGCGGTCGTCTACCCGCCGGCGTTCGCCGAGGCCCGTCCGGTGGTGCCGGTGCCGCCGTGGGAGAAGCGCTCGTAGGGTGACGGTCGAGATCCTCGCCACCAGCCTGGCCAACGGGGTCATGCTGGGCGGCCTCTACGCGCTGGTGGCGCTGGGGCTCACCCTGATCTTCGGGGTGATGCGGATCATCAACTTCGCCCACGGCTCGCTCATGATGCTGGCGATGTACGCGACCTTCGGCCTCGCCACCCGAACGGGCGTCGACCCCTACCTGGCGCTCGGGGTGACCGTGCCCGGCGGCTTCCTGGTCGGCTGGGGGCTGCAGCGGCTGGCCATCGCGCCGGTGCTCGGCGCCCCCGAGCACAACCAGCTGCTGATGACGCTGGGCCTGGCCCTGTTCCTGGACAACCTGGCGCTGGCCCTGTTCACCGCCGATCCGCGCACGCTGCTCACCGCCTACTCGGCGAGCACGGTCGCGATCGGGCCCGTCCGTTTGAACCTGCCCCGCCTGCTCGCCTTCGCCGGCGCGCTCGGCATCACCGCCGCTCTGGCCGCGTTCCTCAAGCTCACCGTCCTCGGCCGGGCGCTGCGCGCGGCGGCCGAGGAGCGGGACGGGGCAGCCCTGGTCGGCATCCCGGTCCGCCGCATGTACGCGCTGGCCTTCGGCCTGGGCTCGGCCTGCGTGGCGGCCGCAGGCACCCTGGCGGTGCCGTTCTTCTACGTCTCGCCCGAGGTGGGCAACACGTTCGTGATCACGGCCTTCGTCGTCGTCGTGCTGGGCGGTCTCGGCTCCTTTCCGGGCGCCCTGCTGGGCGGCCTCGCGGTCGGCGTGGTGGAGTCCCTGGGCGGCCTGTTCCTGCACGGCTCGCTGGCCCAGATCGGCATCTTTTTGCTCTTCATCCTGGTCCTGCTGGCGCGTCCGACCGGGCTGCTCGGCGCCGCGCATGCCTGAGCCGGACGGGCCCGGCGCCCGCCATGCGTGAGCTCGGCGCGGGGGCGGCGCTCGCCGGCGCGCTGCTCCTGCCCCTGGTCGTCCGCTCCGAGCACGTCGTCGGGACCCTCACGCTGATCTTCTTCTTCGCCTTCGTCGGCCAGGGCTGGAACATCCTGGGCGGCTACGCCGGGCAGTTCTCGTTCGGTCACGCGCTCTTCTTCGGCATCGGGGCCTACACCTCGGCGCTGGCCTTCATCAAGGGCGGCATCAGCCCCTGGCTGGGCATGGTGGCCGGTGCGGTCCTGGCCGCGCTGGTGGGCCTCCTCACCGGCCACCTCTCCTTCCGCTACGGCCTGCGCGGCGCCTACTTCGCGCTGGTGATGCTGGCGTTCGCCGAGATCTTCCGGGTCGCCGTCACCAACTGGGAGTGGGTCGGCGCCTCGTTCGGCCTGCTGGTCCCGCTGCGCGGTCACGCCCCGGCGCTGTTCCAGTTCGCCGACAAGCGGGCCTACTACTACGTGATCCTCGGCATGCTGCTGGCCCTCACCGCCGGCGTGGCCCGCCTGGAGCGCTCGCGCCTGGGCTACGAGATGGCCGCGGTGCGGGAGAACGAGGCGGCAGCCGCGGCGCTCGGCATCAACCCCTACCGCGTGAAGCTGGTGGCGATGGCGCTGTCGGCGGCCGTCACCGCGCTGGGCGGCACCTTCTACGTGCAGTACTTCTCCTACGTCGACCCCACGATCGCCTTCGGTCCGGCCCATTCGGTGGAGATCCTGCTCCGGCCCATCCTGGGCGGCGCCGGGACGCTGTGGGGACCGCTGCTCGGGTCGGCCCTGCTGGGGCTGCTCGGGGAGGCCACCCGGGGACTCGTCCGCGCCCACGCCGGCCTGCACCTGATGCTCTACGGCCTCATCCTGATGGTCGCCGTCGTGTTCCTGCCCCGCGGCGTCATCGGCCTGCTGCACCGGCGCCCGTGACGCCGCTGCTCGACGTCCGCGGGCTCTCCAAGCGCTTCGGGGGGCTGCAGGCGCTGAGCCGCGTCACGCTCCAGGTCGAGCCGGGCGAGATCCTGGGCCTGATCGGGCCCAACGGAGCCGGCAAGACCACCTTCTTCGCGACGGTGTCCGGCTTCCTCCGCCCGGACGAGGGCACCGTCACCTTCGACGGCCGCGATGTCGCCGGCCTGCCGCCCTACGCGATCGCCCGGCTCGGGCTGGCGCGCACCTTCCAGCTGGCCCAGCCCTTCGCCGGCCTCTCCGTGGCCGACAACGTCATGGTCGGCGCCCTCGTCCGCCACCGCACGCCGGCCGCCGCCCGGCGCCACGCGGCGACGGTGCTGGCGCTCACGCGGCTCGAGGACCTGGCCGGGCGGCCGGCCCACGCGCTGTCGGTGGGCCTGCGCAAGCGCCTGGAGCTCGCGCGGGCGCTGGCGACGGAGCCCCGCCTGCTCCTACTCGACGAGGTGATGGCCGGCCTCAATCCCGCCGAGGTGGAGGAGACGGTGGCAGTGATCCGCGAGATCCGCGGCCGGGGCGTCACGGTGCTGCTCATCGAGCACGTCATGGCCGCCGTCATGTCACTCTGCGACCGGGTGGCGGTGCTGCACCACGGCGAGCTGATCGCGGTGGGCGCGCCCCCGGCGATCGCGCGCGACGACCGGGTCGTCGAGGCGTACCTCGGGGAGGCCCTCGCATGAATCTCGACCTGGTGATCAAGAACGTCCGCGTCGTCCGGCCCCGGCGGCCGCAGGTGGAGCGGCTCGACGTGGGCGTCGCCGGCGGCCGCATCGCCCGCCTGGCCCCGGACATCCCGGCCGCCGAGGCCCGCGAGACCTTCGACGGCCGGGGCTGGCTGGCCTTCCCGGGGGTGGTCGACGCTCACACCCACGTCGGCATCTACGCGCCGCTCGACCGGGACGCCGGCAGCGAGTCCCGGGCCGCGGTGAGCGGCGGCGTCACGACGATGCTCACGTACTTCCGGACCGGGCAGTACTACCTGAACCGGAGCGGCCCCTACCGCGACGTCTTCCCGGAGGTGCTCCGGATCTCGGACGGCCGGTACTGGTGCGACTACGGCTACCACCTGGCGCCGATCCTCGGCCGGCACGTCGCCGAGATGGAAACGCTGGCCGTCGAGCACGGCGTGCCCTCGTTCAAGATCTTCATGTTCTACGGCGGCTACGGCCTGCACGGCCAGGCCGGGCCCGACGCCCAGCGGCGCTTCCTCATGCTCGGCCCCGAGGACACGTACGACCTCGGCCACTTCGAGTTCATCCTGCGCGAGGCGGCGCGCATCCAGGCCGAGCGCGCCGACCTCGCCGAGCACCTGAGCGTGAGCTTGCACTGCGAGATGGCCGATATCCTGAGCGCCCACACCCGGCTCGTGCAGCGCGAGGGCCGGCTGCAGGGCCTGCGTGCCTACCACGCCGCCCGCCCGCCCCACGCCGAGGGGCTGGCGGTCTGGGTGGCCGCGTACCTGGCCCACGTGACCGGCGGCCGGCGGATCAACCTCCTGCACCTGTCGTCAGGGAAGGCGGTGGAGGCGGCGGCGCTCGCCGCCCGGACGTTCCCCGAGCTCGACATCGGCCGGGAAATCACCATCGGCCACCTGCTGCTCGACTGCGACGCCCCGGCCGGCGCCCGGGCCAAGGTGAACCCGCCGATCCGCCCCCGTGAGGACGTGGAGGTCCTGTGGCGCGAGCTCCTCGCCGGCCGGGTCGACTGGGTCGTGAGCGACCACGCCTGCTGCGCGGCCGAGCTGAAGGTGGCCGCCGAGCGGCCCGACGACATCTGGCTCGCCCGGGCGGGCTTCGGCGGCACCGAGTACCTGCTGGCCGGCCTCGTGAGCGAGGGCCGCCGCCGGGGCCTGGCCCTGCACCGCATCGCCGAGCTGACGGCCTGGAACCCGGCGCGGCGCTTCGGGCTCGGCGCCAAGGGCGACATCGCGCCCGGCTACGACGCCGACCTCGCCCTGCTCGACCCGGAACGGCGGTTCACCGTGCGCGCCGCCGACTCGCCTTCGGCCCAGGGCTACACGCCGTTCGAGGGCCTGGAGATCACCGGGCAGGTGCAGGCCACGTTCCTGCGCGGGCGGCTGGTGTACGAGCGCGGCAAGGTGGTCGGCGAGCCGGCCGGTCGCTACCTGCGGCGGCCGTCGCCGCCGCCCGGGCCGTAGGCGCGCGGCGGGCGCCGCCCGGCCGTGCTGGTCCTCGACGCGGTGGACGTCTTCTACGGCGACGTCCCGGCGGTCCGCGACGTGAGCCTCGCCGTCGGCCGGGGCG
>DATLZL010000266.1:0-3438 GCA_035574035.1 Binatia bacterium
GGGCGGCCTCGCCTACCAGGCCCACGTGCTGGCTCCGGCCGCCCGCCGCGGCGACGCCGCCGGCTTCGCCGCCGCCGCCGCCCGCGCCCGGCCGGTGGCCTGGTCGGCGCTGATCGCGGTCGTGCTCACGGGCCTGTACAACGTGAGCCAGCTGGGCCCCGCCCAGCGGGTGATCGAGAGCGGCGCCGCCACCCTGCTCGCCGGCAAGTTCTTGCTGGTGATGATCGTCCTGCCGCTGGCGGCCCACCGGGACTTCCGGCAGGTGGTGGCGCTGCGGCGGCGGCTCGAGAGCGGCGACGACCCCGGGCCGGTGCTGGCGCGGATCGCCTGGCTCGACCGGGCGATCCTGGCCCTGGCGGCGGTGACGCTCTATCTCGGGGTCGCGGTCGCCCGCGGCTGAGCGCGTCACCAGGCCGGGCGGCGCAGCACGGACAGGATCAGCAGCATCAGCAGCCACTGGATGACCCAGCCGATGACCACCACGACCACCGCCCGCCCGGTGCTCCGGTAGTCGAGGGCCTGGCGCACCGCGATCACGCCGGCGACCAGCATCCACACGGCGGCGGCCAGGAAGACGAGCCCGCGCAGGGGCGGCACGATGCCGAGCACCCGGATCAGGCCCGGCCCGCTGGCGAACCCGACCACCCGGAGCAGCTCGCCGTGCGAAGCGCGGGTGGTGGGTTCGGGTAGCCAGCGGGTGCCGATCCAGTACGTCAGGAACGCCCAGATGTACCAGCCGGCGAGCGAGGCCAGCACGCCGAGAACGATGCCGCCGAGGCCGGCACCGATGCCGATGCCGGCCGCGACGCTCGACAGCACGACGACCGCCACCGCCTGGCCGGTGGCGTCGGGATCGGCCTCCACCTCCTCGTAGGCGGCGGCGTCCAGGCGCGCCGCCCGCAGCAGGCGCTCGCCGAAGGACGCCATCAGCCCAGGGGCGCCACGCCCAGCGAGCGGGCGACGTCGTTCACCGCCGCGACCAGGGCCGGGGCCAGCGGGATGCCCTCCTCGCGGCGGCGCCGCTCGCACTCGGCTTCCGGCTCGCCGGCGACGTAGACCCGGGTGTGGCCTTCGGCCGGCGGCCCGGCCTTGAGGGCGTCGAAGAGATCGTCCATGTCGCGCTTGAACTCCTCCAGCGGCCGGAACCGGGCCGGATCGAGGGCGGCGAAGCAGTGGCCGACGTTCTGCACGCGGCGCTCGGCCATGTCGCTCCGCACGAACAGGTCCCCGTACACCGCGCCGGGCAGGATGCCGGACAGGATGTCGACCATGACGCCCAGACCGTAGCCCTTGTGGCCGCCGGTCTCGCGCGCGCCGCCGAGGGGCGACAGCCGGCGGTGGCGGAGGGCCTCGAAGGGGTCCGTGACGGGCCGGCCGCGGTCATCGAGGGCCCACCCTTCGGGGATGGGCCGGTTCCAGCGGGTCGCCAGCCGGATCTTGCCGATGGCGACGGTGGTGGTGGCCATGTCGAGGACGAACGGCGCGTGGCGGCCGGCCGGCGCCGCGAACGCGATGGGGTTGGTCGAGAGCTTGGCCGTGCGCCCGAAGGTCGGCACCATGGCCACGTACGGCGAGTTGGTGGTGCTGAGCCCGATCAGATCGTGCTCGAGGGCCATCATGGCGTAGTTGGCGGCAGCGCCGTAGTGGCCCGAGTTGCGGACGGTCACGATCCCGATCCCGTACGTCCGCGCCTTGTCGATCGCGCGCCGCATGGCGAGCGTCGACACCCAGTGCCCGAGCCCGCGCCCGCCGTCCATCAGCGCGGTGGCCAGGTCGTCACGGACGACGACCGGCTCGGCGTCCAGGGCCAGGTAGCCCTCGCGCCAGAGCTCGTGGTAGCGCGGCAGCATGTCCACGCCGTGGGAATCGACGCCGCGCAGGTCGGTGCGGACCATCAGGGCCGCCGTCTGCTCGGCCGGCTCCGGGGGCATCTTCATCGCCCGCAGCACGGCGACCAGGAACGCGTGCAGCTGCGGGTGGGAGACAAGAACCGGCGTGTCGGACACGGCGGTCACAGCCCGGTGATCCGAAGGCCGGCCCCGCGGATCCGGTAGCGGCGGTTGATGGACGCCAGCACCGCGGTGATGCCTTCCAGGGGGCCGGCATTGCTGAGGCGGCCCACGTCGAGCACGCGCAGGCCCATGGTGCGGCCGAGCTCGGCCACCGTCTCCTTGGCCGCGGCGTCGTCCCCGCAGAGCAGGAGGTCACAGTCGATCGGGTGGGCGGTCTCGGCCAGCTCGGCGGCGGCGATGTGGTGGAAGCCCGCCACCACCCGCGCCCCCGGCAGCAGGGCCTGGACCTCCTCCGCCGACGAGCCGGCCGGCGGCGGGGTGAACAGGCGCGGGCCGGCGAAGTCGAGCGGCACCACCGTGCTGACCACGACCTTGCCGCGGCACGCCGCCGCCAGGGGCGGCAGCGTCGTCGCCAGGCCCTGGGCCGGGAGCGCGACGACCACGACGTCGCCCTGGGCCGCCGCGTCGGCGTTGGCGGCGCCGGTGATCTTCGCCCCGGGCGCCGCCGCCGCCAGCTCGCCGGCCTTGACACGGGCGCGCTCGGCGTCGCGGGAGCCGATCACCACCCCTCGGCCGGCGACCGCCCAGCGCAGGGCCAGGCCCGCCCCTTCCTTGCCGGTGCCGCCCAGGATGGCGATCGTCACGGCCACCGAGGGTAGCACGGGAGCGACGCCCGCTCCGAGTCGCCTACCGGAAGCGGTCGCGGGCGGGGTCGCGGCGCAGGGGCTTGGAGTCGTACTCGCCGGCGGGCAGGTCGAGGCCGCGCACGATGGCGACCGGAATGCGGTCGAGCTTGCCCATCACCAGCTCGGCCGCCCCCGCCACCTCGTCGGCGACGGCCAGCACCGTCGCCTGCAGCTCGCGTCCGGCCGGATCGCGCCGCCCGAGATAGGACACGAGCGGACTCATCCCGCTCACGCCGATGGCGACGTTGACCAGGCCCTCGCGCCACGGCCGGCCGAAGGTGTCGGCGACCACGACGGCCACCTCGACGCCGCCGAGCTCCCGCACCCGCTCGCGCAGCCGGCGGGCCGAGCGGTCGGGGTCCTCGGGGAGCAGCGCCACGCAGTCGCGGTCGACGTTGGACTGGTCCACGCCGGCGTTGGCGCACACCCAGCCGTGGTGCGTCTCGGCGATCAGCAGCCCGCGATCCATGCGGACGATCCGGCGCGACTCGCGCAGGATCACCTCGACCAGCCGCGGGTCGCGCTCGACCACCGCCGCCATGGACCGCGCGGCCGGGGACGGCGTGACGTCGGCCAGCCGGACCAGGCGGCCCTCGGCCTTGGAAACGACCTTCTGGCTGACGACCACGATGTCGCCCCGACGCAGCGGGGTTCCCTGGGCGGCGGCCGCCTCCACCAGCAGGCGCGCGAGGTCGTCGCCGGCCCGAACCTCGGGCAGGCCCCGGACCCCGATCACCTCG
>DATLZL010000267.1:0-9532 GCA_035574035.1 Binatia bacterium
CGGCTCCTCCGCCAAGCGCGTGCACGCCGGCTGGGCCGGGCAGGCCGGCGTCGTCGCCGCCGCGCTCGCCGGCCAGGGCTTCGCGGGCCCGGCGACGGCGCTGGAGGGGCGCTTCGGCCTCTACGCGGCGATGCTCGGCGCGCCGCCGGCCGCGGCGCCGTTCGAGACGCTGGGACGGCAGTGGGAGACGCTGCGGATCGCCGTCAAGCCCTATCCCTGCTGCCACCTCCTGCACGCCTATCTCGACTGCGCGCTGGCGCTGCGGAGCGCGCACGGGATCGCGCCGGAGGCGATCGAGTCCGTCGAGTGCCGGGTCCCGGCCGGAGAGGTGCCCATCGTCTGCGAGCCGGTCGAGGCCAAGCGCCGTCCCCGCACGCCCTACGAGGCGCAGTTCAGCCTGCCCTTCGCCGTGGCCGCCGCGCTCGTCGACGGCCGCGTCACGCTGGACACGTTCACCGCCGCCGGGCTCGCCGACCCGCGGATCGCCGCCCTGGCCGCCCGGGTGACGTACGCCGTCGACCCGGCCTCGCGCTATCCCCAGGCCTTCCCCGGCTGGGTCTGCCTTCGCCTGACCGACGGGCGGCTCCTCGAGGCGCGCGAGCCCGACGGCCGCGGCGGTCCCGAGCGGCCGCTGCCGACGGCGGCGGTCATCGAGAAGTTCCGCGACAACGCCGCCCGCGCGCTGCCGCCGGCGCGGGTGGAGCGGCTGGAGGCCGCCGTCCTCGCCCTCGACACGCTCGCCGACGCCGGCGAGGTCCTGCGCCTCTGCCGTCCGTAAGGGGGAGGAGCGGTCATGGACTTCGCGTTCACGCCCGAGCAGGAGGAACTGGTCCGGACGCTGCGCGCCTTCGCCCGCCGGGAGCTGGCCCCGCGTTCGGCCCACTGGGACAAGACCGGCGAGTTCCCGTGGGACGCCTGGCGCCAGATGGGCGAGCTCGGGCTGTTCGGGCTGCGGACGGCGGCCGAGTACGGGGGTCAGGAGGCCGACCTGGTCACCACCGGTCTGGCCATCGAGGAGATCGCGCGCGGCGACTTCGCCTGCACCTACGGCCTGCAGCTGGCCGCGCTGGCCGGGGAGATCGTCGGCAAGAACGGCACCGAGGAGGTCCGCCGCCGCTGGCTGCCGCCGATGGTGCGGGGCGAGAGCGTGATCGCCATCGCGCTCACCGAGCCGACCGTCGGCTCCGACGCCGCCAACCTGGCCTGCCGGGCCGTGCGGGAGGGCGACGAGTACGTGCTCACCGGCGAGAAGTCGGGGATCAGCCTGGGCATGGTCGCCGACGCCGCCATGGTCTTCGCCAAGACCGACCCGGCGGCGAAGGCGCGGGGCGTGACGGCGTTCCTGGTCCCCCTGGACCTGCCGGGCGTCTCGCGCCAGCGCCTCACCGACATGGGCACCCGCGCCGTCGGCCGGGCGGTGCTGTCGTTCGACCACGTCCGCGTTCCGGCCAGCCACCGCCTCGGCCCCGAGGGCGCCGGCTTCTACGAGGTCATGCGGGGGTTCGACTTCAACCGGGTGCTGATCGCGCTGGCCTGCCTGGGCGTGGCCCAGGTCTCGCTCGAGGAGACCATGACCTACGTCAAGGAGCGGCGGGCGTTCGGGCGGCCGCTGGCCCGGTTCGAGGGCGTGTCGTTCCCCATCGCCGAGGCCGCCACCCACATCGAGGCCTGCCGCCTGCTCTGCTACCGGGCGCTCTGGCAGGCCGACCGGGGAGAGCGCCACACCAAGGAGTCGGCCATGGTCAAGTGGTGGGGGCCGCGCCTGGCCGTGGAAATCATCCACCAGTGCCTGCTGCTGCACGGCCACTACGGCTATACCGACGAGCTGCCCTTCGAGCAGCGGCTGCGCGACGTGATCGGGCTGGAGATCGGCGACGGCACCGCCGAGGTCATGAAGGTCATCGTGGCCCGCGAGCTGATGGGCCGCGAGGCGCTGCCCTACTGAGCGCGTCGGCGGCGCTCCGGCGCCGGGGAGGAAGGCGAGGATGGATCTCGGACTGGCGGGCAAGAGCGTCATCGTCACCGGCGGGGGCTCCAACATCGGGCGGGCCGTCACGCTGGGGTTCGCGCGGGAAGGGGCCCGGGTGGCCATCGCCGAGATCGACGAGGGCCAGGCCAAGAAGGTGGCGGGCGAGGTCGAGCGGCTGGGGGCCCAGGCGCTGGTCGTGCGCACCGACGTCACCCGGTGGCCGGAGGTGCAGGGGATGGTCCGGGCGGTGGAGGAGCGCTTCGGCCGGGTGGACGTCCTGGTCAACAACGTCGGCTGGACCCGCGACGCGCTGTTCGTGGAGAAGACCCGCGAGGAGTGGGAGAAGGAGATCGCGCTCAACCTCTGGGGGATGATCCACTGCACGCGGGCGGTGCTGGACGGCATGATCGCCCGCCGGAGCGGAGCCATCGTGAGCCTGGGCTCGGACGCCGGCCGGATCGGGGAGTTCCGCGAGGGCGTCTACGCCGCCTGCAAGGCCGGCGTCATCGCGCTGTCCAAGTCCATCGCCCGCGAGGTCGGCAAGTTCGGCATCCGGCTCAACGTCGTCTGCCCTGGCATGACCATGCCGGCCTCGGACGAGGAGATCGGGGCGCTGTCCATGTGGCGGGCCCAGGAGAACCGGGCCTGGATGACCGAGGAGATGAAGGCCCGCATCGCCCGCGCCTACCCCCTGCGCCGGGTGGGCCGCCCCGAGGACGTCGTGGGCGCCGTGCTCTTTCTGGCCTCCGACCTCGCCGCCGGCTTCGTGACCGGCCAGACCCTCAGCGTCTCCGGCGGCTACACGATGATCTGATCTGATCTGAGCGCCGCCGGGGGAGCCGCTGTGCACCGGCGTTGGAGGCGTGCGACCCGCGGTCGGGCCGGTCCCTCGAGCCACGACGAACCGCCCGACAACCGCTGGGTCGAGCCCGGAGCCCCGGCGGCGCCGCCAGTCTCCAGGCCGGGAACTGGATCATCGCCCCGGGGGGAACGGCCGGCACCGACCAGTCGACGAGCTCCATCGGCTCCTGACTGCACGGGCGTGGCGATCGCCGTCAACGTCGTGTGGGGCTGTCGGGGCGAGCAAGCGGGCCGGCGTCAGCGGCCGGCGCCCCGCGCCCGGTCGCCGGGGGTCCGTGGGGAGGCGGCCCTCATCAGCCGCCAGATCTTCTCGGGGGTGAGCGGCATGTCCACGTGGGTGACGCCGAGCGGGGCCAGCGCGTCCACCACCGCGTTGACCACCGCCGCCGGCGCCCCGACCGCGCCGGCCTCGCCCACGCCCTTGGCGCCGAGCGGGTTGACCGGCGTCGGCGTGACCGTGCGGTCGAGCTCGAACTCCGGCAGCTGGTCGGCGCGCGGGGCGGCGTAGTCCATGAGCGAGCCGGTGAGGAGCTGGCCGGTCTCGTCGTAGACGACCTCCTCCCACAGCGCCTGAGCGACTCCCTGGGCGATCCCGCCGTGCAGCTGGCCCTCGAGCAGCAGCGGGTTGATCACGGTGCCGACGTCGTCCACGCCGATGAAGCGGCGGAGCAGCACCTGGCCGGTGTCGGGCACGACCTCCACCACGGCGACGTAGACGCCGAACGGGATCGTGAAGTCGGGCGGGTCGTACACGCGGGCCGCGTCGAGCCCCGGCTCCAGGCCGGCCGGGATCTTCTGGCCCCGGTGGGCGACGGCCGCCACCTCCGCGAGCGTCGCCCCGCGCTGGGGAAAACCCCGCACGTGGAACCGCCCGCCCTCGAACTCGAGGTCGACCTCGGCCGCCTCCAGGAGGTGGGCGGCGATCGTCCGCGCCTTGTCCCGGACGGCCTCGGCCGCCAGCAGGACCGCGGTGCCGCCGACCGAGGCGGCCCGGCTGCCACCGGTGCCGAAGCCGAGCGGCACGACGGCCGTGTCGCCGTGGAAGACCGTCACGTCCTCGGGCGTGACGCCGAGGGCGTCGGCGACGATCTGGGCCAGGGTGGTGGCCGTGCCCTGGCCGTGAGGGGAGGTGCCGGTGAGCACCACGACGCGGCCGTCGGGCTCCACCCGCACGGCGCCGTACTCGTGGCCGGCGATGGCGCCGGTGCGGGAGGGCCCGGTGCTCGCCGTCTCCACGAAGGTGGAGAACCCGACGCCCAGCCAGCGGCCCTCGGCCCGAGCGCGGGCCTGCTCCTTGCGGAACGCCGCGTAGTCGAGTCGGGCCAGCGCGAGGTCGAGCGTGGCCCCGTAGCGGCCGGAGTCGTAGGTCAGCCCCGAGGGCGAGCGGAACGGGAAGTCCTGGTCGCGGACGAAATTGCGCCGCCGGATCTCGACCGGGTCCAGGTCGAGCGCGCGGGCGGCCAGGTCGGCCAGCCGCTCGATCAGGTAGGCGGCCTCCGGGCGGCCGGCGCCCCGGTAGGGCCCGGTCGGCGTCCGGGTGGTGAACACGCCGCGGGTGGCGTAGGAGACGGCGCCGATCCGGTAGGCGCCGCTCACCAGGCGGCCGCAGAGGATCGGCGGCAGGCAGGTGAAGCCCTCGAGGTGAGCGCCCATGTCACCGAGCCCGGTGACGCGCAGCCCGAGGAAGGTGCCGTCGCGGTCCACCGCCAGCTCGGCGGTGTGGACCTGGGCCCGGCCGTGGACCGTGGCCTGCATGTGCTCGCGGCGCGTCTCCACCCACTTGACGGGCCGGCCGAGCCACCGGGCGGCCACGGCCGTGAGCACCTCCTCGTCGTAGAGCCCGAACTTCACTCCGAAGCCGCCGCCGACCTCGGGTGCGATGACGCGGATCGCGTGCTCGGGCACGCCGAGCGTCTGGGCCAGCAGGCTGCGCGTCTTGTGGGCGCCCTGGGTCGAGGTCCAGAAGGTGAGGGCGCCGGCCTGCCAGTGGGCCAGGCACCCGCGCGGCTCGAGCGGCAGCGCGACCAGCCGCTGGTTGACGAGCCGCACGCGCACGACCCGGTGGGCGCGCGCAAAGGCCGCCTCCACGTCGCCGGCCGACCAGGCGTGCTCGTAGGCGACGTTGCCGGGCGCCTCGGGCCAGATCTGCGGCGCGTCGGGCCCGAGCGCCTGCTCGGGGTCGACGACCGGCGGCAGCGGCTCGTACTCGACGACGACGAGGTCGGCGGCGTCCCGGGCGGTGGCCCGGTCGGCGGCCACGACGAAGGCCACCGGCTCGCCGACGAAGCGGACGCGATCGCCGGCCAGCGGCAGGCGGGCCGGCACCCGGGTGCCGGGCGGCACCAGGATCAGCGGCTTGGGGCGGACCAGGCCGGCCAGGTCGCGAGCGGTCAGCACCGCGTAGACACCGGGGAGCGCGGCGGCGGCCGCGGTGTCCAGGCGCGTGAGGCGCGCGTGGGCGTGCGGAGAGCGGACCACCCAGGCGTGGGCCAGGCCGGCCGGAGCGAGGTCGTCCACGTACTGGGCCTGGCCCCGCAGCAGCCGCGGGTCCTCGATGCGCTTGACCTCGCTGCCGACGAAGCGCGGGGCGGGCGACATGCCAGCGCCCGAGGATACTCGGCCCGCGTTGACTTTCAAAGCGCGGCCTCCATACTCTCGGCCCATGGTGCGCCCGGAGACCACGCTGACGCCCGAGCGCATCGCCGCCATGCGGGCGGCCGGCTGGTGGAAGGACGAGACGCTCGACGCCTACCTCGACCGGTGGGCCACCCGCCGCCCGGACAAGGTCGCGATCGTGGACGGCGCCGGGCGCTACACGTGGTCGGCGCTGGCCCGGCTGGTGGAGCGGGTGGCCCACGGCCTGCGCGCCGCAGGCCTCGAGCCCGGCGACGTCGTCTCCTGCCAGCTCCCGAACTGGAACGAGTGGATCGTCGTGGCGCTGGCCGCGGTGCGCCTGGGCGCCGTCCTGAACCCGATCCCGCCCACGTACCGCGCCAGCGAGGTCCGCTTCATCCTCTCGCGCCTCGGCTCGCGGGCCCTCGTCATCCCGGCCCGCTTCCGCGGGTTCGACCACGCGGCGATGGTGGCCGGGCTCCGGGCCGAGACGCCGGCCCTGGCCGAGGTCTTCGTCTGCCGCGGCGAGCCGGGCGAGGGCATGCGCCCGTTCGCGTGGCTGACCGACACCGCCTGGGAGGCCCGCGAGGGCCGGCGCCCGCTGCCGGGCACCGATCCCAACGAGGTGACCGAGGTCGTGTTCACGTCGGGAACGACGGGCGAGCCCAAGGGGGTCATGCACACCTCCAACACGACGCTCTCCGTCATCTACCCTCTCGTCGAGCGCCTGGCGTTCAGCGAGCGCGACGTGGCGCTGATGGCCTCGACCTTCGGCCACCAGACCGGCTACCTCTACGGCTACGCGCTGACCGTCCTGCTGGGGTCCACCGGCGTCTGGCTCGACGTCTGGAACGCCGAGGCCGCGGCCCGCCTGGTCGAGGCCGAGCGCGTCACCTACACCATGGGGGCCACGCCGTTCCTGCAGGACTTCGCCACCGCGCCGGCCATCGAGCGCCACGACATCGGCTCGCTGCGGCTGTTCATCTCGGCCGGCGCCGCCATCCCGCGGGCGCTGGTGCAGCAGGCGCGCGCCCGGCTGCGAGCCGCCATCTCGGCCGGGTGGGGGATGACCGAGAACGGGCTCGTCTCGTGCAACGGCCTCGACGACCCGGAGGACAAGATCTGCGGGACCGACGGCAAGCCCCTGCCGGGGATGGAGTTGCTCGTCGTGGACGAGCAGGGCAAGCCGGTGTCGGTCGGGACGGAGGGCGACCTCCTGGTGCGCGGCCATTCCCAGTTCGTCGGCTACTGGCAGCGGCCCGAGTTCACCCGCGAGGCCCACACCCCCGACGGCTGGTTCAAGACCGGCGACCGCGCGGTCCTCGACCCCGACGGCTACGTCTCCATCACCGGGCGGGCCAAGGACATGATCATCCGCGGCGGCGAGAACATCTCGGTGGCCGAGGTGGAGAACCTGCTGTTCGCCCACCCGAAGGTCCAGAGCGTCGCGGTGGTCGCCATGCCCGACCCCCGGCTGGTCGAGCGGGCGTGCGCCTTCGTCATTCCCAAGCCGGGCCAGACGCTGACGCTGGAGGAGATCACCGCGTATCTCGAATCCCGGCAGGTGGCCCGCCACAAGTTTCCCGAGCGGCTGGAGCTGGTGGAGGAGTTCCCGATGACGCCGAGCGGCAAGATCCAGAAGTACCGGCTCCGGGAAGCGATCGCCGCCAAGCTGGGCCTGCCGCCCGTGCGCTGAGCGTCCCCGCCCGCCATGGCGAGCCGGGTATGGGGCGTCTTCGCCGTCTACCTGCTGGCGTTTGCGGGCGTGGTGGTCTGCTCGCTGATGGCCGCCGTGGCCCTCAAGGCGGCCTATCCCGACGTGCCCGACCAGGAGCTCTTCGACAGCCTGCCCGGGCTGCTGGCCGGCGGCCTGGCCTCGTCGGCGGCGCTCGGGCTCACCGTGGTCAGCGTCACGCGACCGCTCGGCGCCCAGGCGCTCCGCCTGCAGCCCGGGCGGGAGACGGGCCGCGACCTGCTGGCGGCCGTGGCGGGCACGCTGGCGCTCGGTCAGGCCCTCGACTCGCTGACCATGCTGGCCGGGCTCGGGCAGCACGGGTCGATGGCCGTCATTCGCCGAGCGCTGGAGGGTGCCGGCGGGCCCGACCTGTTCGCGGCCGTGGTCGTGATCGGCGTGCTGGCCGGCGGAGCCGAGGAGGTGTTCTTCCGGGGATGGATGCAGACCCGCCTGCGCGAGCACTGGCCGGCGTCCCGCGCCGTCGTCGTTACCAGCGTGGCCTTCGGGCTCATGCACCTGGAGTGGCTGCACGCGGCCCTGGCCGTCGCGCTGTCGCTCTGGCTCGGCTTCGTCACTGAGCAGACGGGCAGCGCGCTGCCGGCCGTCGCCGCCCACGTCATCAACAACAGCGTGTTCACCCTGCTCACGGCCGCCGCCGGCTCGGTCACCGGCTTCGAGAGCAACGCGGCGCTGCTGGCGGCTTCGACGGCGGTGTTTCTGGCCTGCCTGCGCCGGCTCCAGGCTCTCGGCCGGCCCGCCTGAGGTCCCGTCCGCCGTCCTTGCGGCGGCGCTGGCGCCGGCGGTACGCTGGGGCGCAGCGCGAGCGAGGAGGACGCATGGGACTCGGCGGCCAGGTGGCGATCATCGGCAGCGGCATCATCAAGTACGGGGAGAACTTCCACCAGAGCCTCACCGACATGATCTACGAGGCGGTCACGCTGGCGCTGGCCGATGCCGGCCTGCCGCGCGAGCGCCTGCAGGCGGCCTGGCTCGGCTGCTACGAGCCGATGCTGTACGGCTTCGAGGGCAACTCCGGCACGTTCGTGGCCGACACGCTGAACCTCTTCCCGATCCCGGTCACCCGGGTGGCCGCCTACTGCGCCACCGGCATCGAGGCCGTCCGCAACGCGGCGCTGGCGGTGGCCTCCGGCGAGTACGAGATCGTGCTGGCCGTCGGGGCGGAGAAGATGCGGGAGGTGCCGTCCCGGGGCAGCCTGGTCGCCCAGGCCGTGAACCGCGGTCACCCGGTGCTGGCCAAGGGCCGGACCGCCCCCGGCATGTTCGCGCTGCTCGCCACCCGCTACTTCAAGGAGTACGGGGCCGACGAGGAGGCGCTGTGCGCGGTGGCGGTGAAGAACCACGAGCACGGGGCCCTGAACCCCAAGGCCCACTTCCAGAAGGCGATCACCCCCGAGCAGTACCACCGTGCCCCCCGGGTGGCCGAGCCGCTCGGGCTCTACGACTGCTGTCCCACGACCGACGGCGCCGCCGCCGTCATCCTGACCCGCACCGACCTGGCCCGCCGGCTCACCGACCGCTACACGGTCATCCGCGGCATCGCGTTCGCGGTGACCGCCGGCTACTGGAACACCCAGTTCGACCCCTCCTGGTCGTTCACCTCCTTCCGGGCCACCCGCGAAGCGGCGCGGGCGGCCTACGCGATGGCCGGGATCACCGACCCGGCGCGGGAGATCGACGTCGCCGAGTGCCACGATTGCTTCACGATCACCGAGATCGTCAACTACGAGGACCTGGGCTTCGCCCGGCCCGGCGAGGGCTGGAAGCTGGCGACGAGCGGCGTGACCCGTCTCGGCGGCGAGCTGCCCGTGAACCCATCGGGCGGGCTCAAGTCCTGCGGCCACCCGATCGGCTCCTCGGGCGTCCGGATGATCGCCAACATCCACGACCAGCTGCTCGGGCGCGCGGGGCGGATGCAGGTCCCGGACGCCCGCACCGGTCTGGCCCACAACCTCGGCGGTCCGGGAGCCGTGTCGGCCGTGGCCGTGCTGTCGCAGCCCTGACCGCTTCCCAGCCCGGAGGGGCCAATGACGGAGTTGACCCGGCGGTATGTCGTGCGCCGACTGGCCAGCGAGGCGCCGTTCGACCCCCACGATCCGGACGCGCCGTTCGTGCTGAAGCCCTGGAAGGATCCGGCGGCCCTGCGGGCCCTGGCGGCCTATCGCGACCACTGTTACCCGGAGCTGGCCCGGGACCTCACGGCCTGGATCAGGATCATCGAGCAGGGTTCTCCGGTCCCGGGCGACGTCGGCCGGCGGAACGCGCCCTACGCCCCCCCGCCCGGAACTGCCCGGCGCGCGGGCGGTCCGCACCGCGCCCCTCGGCCCGACGGCGGC
>DATLZL010000268.1:0-2208 GCA_035574035.1 Binatia bacterium
CAGCGCCTCTTCTTCGCCCTGGCGGTGTGCGGAGATCCCGACGTGCTCTTCCTCGACGAGCCCACGGTGGGCATGGACGTGGAATCGCGCCGGCGGTTCCTGGCCAGCCTGGGCGACTTCGCGGCCGCCGGCAAGACCATCGTGCTCACCACGCACTACCTGGAGGAGGCCGATCGGCTGGCCCGCCGGGTCGTGGTCATCGACCACGGCCGGGTGGTGGCCGACGCCCCGCCGGCCGAGATCAAGGCCCGGGTCGCCGCCAGGCGGATCCGCTTCCGCGCCGTGCGGCCGGCCGACCCCGCCCTGCTCGAGGGCCTACCGGTCCGGCGCGTGGCGGAGGCGGACGGCCAGGTGACGCTCCTGACCAGCGAGCCGGAGGCGGTGCTGGCGACGCTGTTCGGCCGGGGCGTGGCCCTGGCCGATCTCGAGGTCGGCGGCGCCACGCTGGAGGAGGCGCTGCTCACGCTCACCGGTCGGCCGGAGCCGAAGCGGTGAGCCCACCGGTCGCGCCGCTCGGGCGGGTGCTGCTCGCGCAGACGCGGGCCGAGCTGCGCGTGCGCTGGCGCGTGCCAGCGTTCAGCCTCACCACGCTGGCGCTGCCGGTCGTCTTCTTCACCTTCCTCGGCCTGCCGTGGACCCGGACTGTGCGTCCGGACGGCGTCAACGTCGGCGCCTTCCTGCTCGCCTCGTTTGGCGCCTACGCGGTCGGCAGCGTGATGGTGTCCTCCTTCGGCATCGGCGTGGCCGTCGAGCGCGGCATGAAGGTCGACCTGCTCCAGCGGGCCACGCCGCTGCCGCCGGCGGTGGTGCTGGCGGCCAAGCTCCTCACCGCGCTCGCCTTCGCGCTCCTCACGCTGGTCGTGCTGATCGCCTACGCCGCCTTGGTAGGCGGCGTCAGCGAGCCGCCGGCCGTGTGGGCCGGACTGGTCGGGCGGCTGGTGGCGGGCTCACTGCCGTTCGTCGGCCTCGGCTTCGCCATCGGCTACGGGGCCGGGCCCAACTCGGCGCCGGCCTTCGCCAACCTGATCTACCTGCCGCTGGCCTTCGCCTCGGGGTTGTTCGTGCCGCCGGGACAGCTCCCGCGGCTCGCGCAGCAGGCGGCGCCCTACCTGCCGACCTACCACCTGGGCCAGCTGGCCTGGGGCGCGCTCGGGGCGGCGAGCGAGCCGCTCGGGGCGAGCCTCGCCTGGCTCGCCGCCTACGGCGTCATCTTCTTCGCGCTGGCCGGGCGCGCCTACCGGCGGGAGGAGGCCCGAAAGTTCGGCTGAGCGGCGCTGCTGCCCGACACCTTCCACAGGGGGAATGCCATGGGCAAGATCACAGGGATCGCGCTGGTGCTGGCCACGGTCGTCAGCGCGGCGACCGTCGGAGCCCTCGGGGACGCTTCCGCGCAGGCCGTCCGCACGCTCACGGTCGTCTCCGACCGGACGGTCGGAGGCTTCGCCTTCCCGGAGTCGGTGGCCTGGGACCCCCAGGCCCGGGTGCTCTACGTGAGCGAGTTCGGCTCCGAGCTCAAGCCGGCCGAGAAGGACGGCCGGGGCCGGATCAGCACGGTGTCGCTCGACGGCACCGTCCTCGAGCGGTCGTTCCTGCCGCCCGCGGGCGGCGTGCTGCACAAGCCCAAAGGGCTCTGGGTCGAGGGCCGGCGGTTGTGGGTCACCGACATCGACGCCGTGTGGATCTTCGACCTGGCCACCCGGCGCGGCCGCAAGGTCGAGCTGCCCGCCGTGCAGTTCGCCAACGACGTCGCCGTCAAGGGCGGCGTCCTCTACGTCAGCGACAACCGCTCCGACCGGCTCGTGCGCGTCGAGCCGGCCGACTTCCTCGACCGGGAACCCCGGGTCACGACCGTCCTCGCCGGGCGGGGCGTGAACCCCAACGGCCTCTATCCGGCCCGCGACGGGTCGCTCCTCATGGTGGGCTTCAAGTCGGCCGAGGAGCCGCGCGGCATCGCCGCGCTCGACGCCGGCGGGGAGCTCCGCGTGCTGGCCCGGGACCTGGGCCGTCTGGACGGCATCTGGGAGCTCGACGACGGGACCCTGCTCGTGACCGACTGGGCCTCGGCCGCGCTGGCCCGGTGGAGTCCGGACGGCGGACTCAGGCCGCTGGTGACCGGCTTCAAGGGCCCGGCCGACTTCACCGTGGTCCCGGAGCCGGACGGGTTGCTCGTGGTCGTCCCCGACCTGGTCAAGAGCGAGCTGCGCTTCG
>DATLZL010000269.1:0-2051 GCA_035574035.1 Binatia bacterium
CTCCACGCCGGCGGGCTGCGCTACCACGGCATGGCGCCGCTCGTGTCGAAGCTCTACGAGGAGCGCGTGATCGAGGCAGTGGCCGTGCCCCAGGTGGCGACCTTCCAGGCCGCCGTGCAGTTCGCGCGGGCCGAGGGCATCATCCCGGCCCCGGAGTCGGCCCACGCCATCCGGGTGGTGATCGACGAGGCGCTCCGGTGCAAGGCGGCCGGGCGCGGGCAGACGATCCTGTTCAACCTCTCCGGCCACGGCCACTTCGACCTCGCGGCCTACGAGGCGTTCCTGGCCGGCAAGCTCCAGGACTACGAGTACCCGGCCGAGAAGATCGAGGAAGCCCTGCGGGGCCTGCCGAAGGTGACGGCATGATCGCCCGGCGGCGGTTCCTCGCTCAGGCCGCCGGCGCGGCGCTGGCCGCCGCCGCGCCGGCGCGCGTCCGCGCCCAGGGCAAGGGCAAGGTGCGGCTCGCGTATCTCCAGCTCGGGTGGGCGGCCACCGAGATCATCCACAAGGAGGACCTGCTGGGCAAGCGCGGCTGGCAGGCCGAGTACTCGGTGGTGGCCGGCGCCCCCTCGCCGCTCCTCAACCAGCTGGCCTCCAAGAACGTGGACGCCATCGACATGTCGTTCGCCCTGGCCGCCAAGGCCTTCGAGGACGGCGTGCCGCTCAGGGTCACCGGCGTGGCCACGGCCGTGCTGGGGGCGGTGATCGCCCGCAAGGACGCCGGGCTCACGAAGGTGGAGGACCTCCGGGGCCGGAAGGTGGCGGCCATCGTCGGCACCTCCACGTTCTTCGACATCCGGGCGCTCACGCTCAAGGCCTACGGCTTCGACATCCAGAAGGAGACCCAGATCGTCACCGCCACCGCGCCCCCCGACATGGTGACGCTGCTGGCCAAGAAGGAGGTCGACGCCATCATCGCCTGGCAGCCCATCACCGACCAGGTCGTCCACCGCGGCGACGGCGTCTACCTGGTCAAGCAGATCGACCTCTGGCGGCGGGCCACCGGGCGGGCCACCGGCTTCCCGGTGCACGTCTGCTACCTCGTCCACCAGGACTACCTCCGCGCCCACCCGGCGATCGCCGGCGACCTCAACGAGGCGCAGAAGGACGCCGTCGACATCTGGTACAACCGGCCGGAGCGGGCCATGCAGATCGTCGCCGAGGTGACGAAGATCCCGATGGACGTCGTCCGGATCGCCTACAAGGAGACGGTCCGGATGCTGTGGGGCCTGCCCGAGGAGCAGGTGGACACCCTGATCCTCCAGCTGAAGATCAACAAGGAGTTCGGGTTCCTGAAGTCCGACATCTGGGACCACCCGGACCGCATCCGCAAGGAGTTCTTCTATCGGGCCTGACCGGGCGGCGGGCGGCCCATGAGGATTCGTGGCTGGGCCGCCCGCCTCCGCCTCCCCACGCTGGCGGCGGCGGCCGTCGTCGTCGCGCTGTGGACGGTCCTGTCCTGGCGGTACGGCGCCTACGTCCTGCCATCCCCCTGGAGCGTCGTCCGGGGCTTCGTCGACATCCTCCGGACCGGCGAGATCTGGACCCACACCGGCGCCTCGCTCTTCCGGATCGCCGTCGGTTTCGGCGGCGCGGTGGCGGCGGCGGTGTTGCTCGGCCTGGTCGCCTTTCTGTCCCGCCCGGGGCGCCAGGTAGTCGGCGACGCGCTGGCGGTGCTGAACTCGACCTCGGTGTTCGTCTGGATCGTCATCTCGATCATCTGGTTCGGCCTCTCCAACTGGGCGCCGATCTTCACCACCTTCATGATCACGCTGCCGGTGGTGGCCTCGAACATCGTCGAGGGCGTCGTCAACGTGGACCGCCGGCTGCTCGAGATGGGCGACGTCTACCGGCTGTCGGGCGGGCAGAAGTTCACCGCCATCGTGGTGCCCTCCACCCTGCCCTATCTCATCGCCGGCATGAAGGTCGGCTTCGGGCTGGCCCTGAAGGTCTCGGTGGTGGCCGAGATCTTCGGCGTCACCTCGGGCATCGGCTACATCATGAACTACAGCCGGGAGATCCTGGCCACCCAGATGGTGTTCGTGTGGGCG
>DATLZL010000270.1:0-7397 GCA_035574035.1 Binatia bacterium
GACACGTAGTCGTGGCCGACGGCGAACAGCGTGTAGGGACGGTAGGGGGCCAGCGCGGGATGACGGGCGACCACCGCCGACCAGGCCGCCTCCACGGTACCGTCCTCGGGAAGGTCGAGCTCGAGCCGCTCCTGCCCGGCAGCCTCACGGTAGCGGGCGAAGAGACGGACTCGCACGCGCACGGGAGACTACCCGATCAGAACCGGTGGGACTGGCCGCACCCGCACGAGGACTTCACGTTGGGGTTGTTGATCGCGAAGCCCGCGCCCAGCATGTTGTTGTCGACGTAGTCGATCTCGCTGCCGGCCAGGTAGGGCGCGCTGTGCTGGTCTACGAAGACCTTGATCCCGTGGGACTCGACGACGGTGTCCCCGGCCGCCTCCTGATCCTCCCAGCCCAGCTCGTAGGACATGCCGGAGCAGCCGCCGCCGACCAGCCGGATGCGAAGCCCCCACTCGGGCTTGCCCTCTTCCATGCGCAGCTCCGCGATCTTCCTGGCGGCCGTCTCAGTGAGCGTGACCATGCATACCTCCGTCGCTCCTCCTCGGATTCGCCTCGATCGTATCACAGGACTCCCTCCGGGGGCAGGAGCGTCAGCTCCTCCAGGGCCGCCCGGGGCGCCAGCGCGACGGCCAGGACGACGGCGCGGGCGACGTCGTCGGCGCGCAGCATCCGGCCCCGGTCGGGCGCTCCCGGGACGGCGTCCCAGAGCGCGGTGTCGGTCGCGCCCGGGTGGAAGACCGCGACCCGGATGCCGTCACGGCGGACCTCCTCGGCCAGCACGCGGCTGAAGGCGAGCAACCCCGCCTTGGTGGCGGCATAGGCGGCGGTGCCGGCGATGGTCCGGGTGGCGGCCACGGAGCCGAGGTTGACGATCACGCCACCGCGCTGGCGCACCATCACCGGCAGGACGGCCCGGCAACAGACCATGGCCGCCCGGAGGTTGACCGCCAGCATCGGGTCCCAGTCCACCGGCTTGGTGCCGGCCACCGGCCCGAACGAGGCCACCCCGGCGGCCGTCACCAGGACGTCGAGCCGGCCGAGCTCGGCCACCGTCTGATCGACCACGGCCTCCACCGCGGCGTCCTGGGTGACGTCGGCCGGGATGGCCAGCGCCCGGCCGCCCAGCTCCCGCACGGCGGCCGCCGCTTCGGCCAGCGCCTCCCGGCCACGCGCCACCAGCGCCACCGCGCAGCCTTCGCGGGCCAGGGCCAGCGCCGTCGCCCGGCCGATCCCCCGGCTGGCGCCGGTGACGAGGGCGACCCGGTCGGCCAGCGACGTCAAAGCTCGAGCCCCCGCCCGGACCGGATCAGCGACAGGAACTCGGCCCGGGTCTCGGCCCGGTCCCGGAAGGCGCCCAGCATGGCGGACGTGACCGCCTTGGAGTTCTGCTTCTCGACCCCGCGCACGACCATGCAGAGGTGGATCGCCTCGATGACCACCGCCACCCCGCGCGGCTGCAGCACGTCGTGGAGCGTGGCGGCGATCTGCGTCGTCAGCCGCTCCTGGACCTGGAGGCGGCGGCTGAACATCTCCACCAGGCGCGGGATCTTGGAGAGCCCGAGGATCTTCTTGCGCGGCATGTAGGCCACGTGCGCCCGGCCGATGAAGGGCAGCAAATGGTGCTCGCAGAGGCTGGCGAAGTCGATGTCCTTCACGACCACCATCTCGTCGTACTCCTCGACGAAGAGGGCATCGTTCAGGACGTCGCGGATGTCCATGCGATAGCCGGCGGTGAGGTAGCGGAGCGCCTTCTCCACCCGCTCCGGCGTGCGCTCCAGGCCCTCGCGGTAGATGTCCTCGCCCAGCTCCTTGAGCAGCTGCTCCACCACGCGGGCGATGTTGCCGGGGCCGTTCATGCGCCCTCGCCGGCGTACTCGAACCGGTTCTTGGCCGTCTCGACCACGATCACGCGGGCCAGGGTCCCGGGCGGCAGCGCCGGCTGGAGCCGGCGCCAGAACGCCCGGGCCAGTCCCTCGCCGGTGGTGACCACGCCGGCCAGGGCCGGGACCCGCTCGAGCGCCTGGTGGTCCACCTGATCCAGGATCTCGCCGGCGACGACCGCGTCCAGACGATCCAGGTCGATGACCATCCCGGTCACCGGGTCGGGCCGGCCGACCACCGTGACCTCCAGGTAGTAGTTGTGGCCATGGTCCCGGGCGCAGGCGCCGTACAGGCGGGCGCTCTCCTCGGCGCCGAGCACCGGACTCTCCAGCCGGTGGGCCGCGCTGAAGTGGTAGACCCGCGTCAGCTCAACCCGCATCGGCCTCGGCCCGGACGTCGACCCAGAGGGTGGGATCCTCGGCGACCCGCACCTGCCACAGGCGCTCGGCGCCCAGCTTGGCCCGGAGCAGCTCCCAGATCGCCAGGGCCAGGTTCTCGGTGGTGGGCACCCGGTCGCGGAAGAGCGGGTCGGCGTTGAGGTCGGCGTGGTCGAACCGCTCGACGATCGTCTCCGTGACCACGCGCTTGAGCTCGACGAGGTCGATGACCATCCCGGTGCGCGGGTCGATGGGACCGCGGACGGTGACGTCCAGCGTGTAGTTGTGGCCGTGCGGCCCGCCCAGCCGGCCGAAGACCCGCTCGTTTTCCGCCGCCGACCAGGCGGCGACCGCGTAGCGGTGGCCGGCCGCGAACGTGAACCGCCGGGTCGTGTAGGCGACGGCGCTCACCGCGGCAGCGCCTCCAGGAAGGCCCGCGCCACCGGCTCCAGGTCGAAGGCCTCCACGTGTCGTCTCCCCTCCTCGCCGAGCTCCTTCCGGAGCCGGTCGTCCGTCAGTATGCGCTCCAGCGCCGCGGCCAGTGCGTCCGGCCGGCGGGGCTCCACCAGCAGCCCGGCCCGGCCGTCCGGCACCACCTCCGGCACCGCCGCCGACCGGCAGCCCACCACCGGCAGGCCGGCCGCCATGGCCTCGGCGAAGGCGATCCCGAACCCTTCCTGAACGCTCGGCAGGCAGAAGCAGTGGGCCCGTCCGTATTCTACGGCCAGGGCCCGGCGCGACACGGGGCCGAGGAAGGCGACGGTGTCGCCGAGGCCGAGACCCGCAGCCTGGGCCCGCAGGCGCGGGTGCTCGGGACCATCCCCTACGATGCGCACGGTCAGGTCCGGGATTCGCCGGCGCAGGCTGGCGGCGGCGTCCAGCAGGTCGCCCAGGCGCTTGCGGGGATACATCCTGGCCACCGCCAGGACCGTCGGCCGCCCGGCCGGAGCGGCGCCCGCCTCGGCGAACAGGCGGCGCCAGGCGGCGAGGTCGATCGGCTCGGGCACGACGGCGAGCTTGCTCCGCTCGACCCCATAGACGGCGGCCGCCACTCCGGCCGAGTACCGGCTGGGGACCACGACCCGGTCGGCCCGGGCACAGTTGGCGCGCTCCCAGCGGGCCTGGAGCGTGAGCAGCACCCGGACCCAGCCCCGCTCGTGGCGCGCCTCGTCGGCGATGATGCCCTTGAGCGCGACCACGAACGGCGGGCGGGCGCGGCGACGCGCCCAGAGGAAGCCGTCCAGGTCGAGGCCGACCACGACGTCGACGTCGGTGGCCGCCCGCAGGGCGACGGCGGCGTTGTACACGAAGCGGTCGAGCGTGTGAAAGCCGGTGCGGCGGACGAGCGGCGCGAGGTGCGGGCGGTGGCCGAGCCGGGTCAGGCCGCGCAGCAGACCGTCGAGCGCCACGAACGTCCCGCTGCCCTCACGGGGGTCGGCGGGCGTAGAGGTGAGGAAGAGCAGATCCACCGGCCGGCCTCAGCGGCCCTGGAACTTCGGCGGGCGCTTCTCGAGAAACGCCCGCGTCCCCTCCTTGTAGTCGTCGCTCTCGAAAGCCTCGAGGCTCAGCGCGTGCAGGCGGGCCCGGCGCTCCTCGGTGAGCCCGGCCAGGTAGCTCTCGACCGTGACCTTGGCGCCGCGCACGGACAGCGGCGCATTGTCCGCCACCGTCCGCAGGTAGTCGTAGGTGTAGCGCTCCAGCTCGTCGGCCGGCAGCAGTCGCTGGATCAGCCCGATGGCCAGCGCCTCTCGGTCCCCCACCGTCCGCGCCGAGTAGAGGATGTCCTTGGCGTAGGCCGGCCCGACCAGGTCCACCAGCTGCCCGACCGAGGCCGCCCCGTAGATGATGCCGAGGCGTGCGGCCGGGATGCCGAACCGCGCGCCCTCGGCCGCGAAGCGCAGGTCGCAGGCCATGGCCACCGCCATGGCGCCGCCCATGCAGTAGCCGAAGATCATCGCCACCGTCGGCTTCGGGCAGTCGCGGATGGCGAGGTAGGCGGCCTCGGTCTGAGCGTTGTAGCGCAGCGCGGTGGCGGTGTCCTTGCGGTTCTCCCGGAACTCCGAGATGTCGGCCCCGGAGGCGAAGGCCTCGGTGCCGGCCCCGCGCAGCACGACCGCCCGCACGGCGTCGTCCTTGCCGAGGCTCTCCATGACCCGGGCGATCTCGCCCCACATGGCCAGGCTGATGGCGTTGCGCACGCGCGGCCGGTTGAAGACGACGGTGGCGATGGCGCCGTCGTGGCGGACGAGGACGGCCGGCTCGGCGCTCATCCGGCGACTTCCACCACGCCGGCCTCCCGGAGCGCGGCGATCGCCGCCTCGTCGTAGCCCAGCGCGGTCAGCACCTCGCGGGTGTGGGCGCCGGCCGGCGGCGCCGGCGCGCGCACCGTGGGCGGCGTGCGGCCGAGCCGCACCGGCAGGCCGAGCACCTTGACCGGGCCGAAGGCGCGGTGGACCTGCTCGTGCACCAGCCCGGCCTGCTTGACCTGCGGGTCGGCGAAGACCTGGTCGAGCTTCGAGATCGGGCCGCAGGCCACACCGGCGTCGTTGAGCACGGCCACCCACTCGGTCACCGACCGGCGGGCCAGCCGGCCCTCCAGGAGGGCGTCCAGCGCAGGGCGGTTGGCGACGCGCGCCGGATTGGTCGCGAAGCGGGGATCGTCGGCCACCTCCGGCACGCCGAGCACCCGGCACAGGCGCCGCCACATGTCGTCGTTGCCCACCGCCAGGTTCAGGAAGCCGTCGCTCGCGCGGTAGACGCCCATCGGCGCCGTGAGCGGGTGGTGGTTGCCGACCGGGGATGGAACCTCCCCGGTGTTCAGATAGCGCACGGCCTGGAACGAGAGGCTGCCGACCAGCGCCTCCAGCAGCGAGGTGGACACGTACTGGCCCCGGCCGGAGCGCTGTCGCTCCTGGAGCGCGGCCAGGATGCCGATCGCGCAGAAGTAACCGGCCAGCAGGTCCCCGATCGGGATGCCGACCCGGAGCGGAGCGGTCTCGGGTGTCCCGGTGAGCCACATGAGCCCCGACATGCCCTGCGCGATCTGGTCGTAGCCGGGACGGTCGCGGTAGGGACCCTCCTGGCCGAACCCGGAGATGCTGGCGTAGATCAGCCGCGGGTTGTCGGCGGCCAGGGTCTCGTAGTCGATGCGCAGGCGGCGCTTGACGTCGGGCCGGTAGTTCTCGACCAGCACGTCGGCCCGCGCGGCCAGGCGACGGAGGACCTCGACCCCCCGCGGGTCTTGCAGGTTCACGACCGCGCTGCGCTTGTTGCGGTGCAGGTCGCAGTGATCGTAGAAGACCCGGCCGCTGTCCGGCTCCCCCGGCCGCTCGATGCGGATCACGTCGGCGCCGAAGTCGGCGAGGATCTTCGTGCAGGTGGGGCCGCTGCGGACGGTGGTCAGGTCCACCACCTGGAGGCCGGCCAGCGCGTCGGTCACGGGGGCTCAGTGTAGCAAGGAACCCCGGTCGCGGGGAGCGCCGGCCCCGCGCCCCGGCCGCTGCTTGAAGACCCGGTAGAGGTAGGCGAACGACGGGAACAGGAGCAGGGCCCCGGCCGCCAGCGCCCACAGCAGCAGCGTCAACGTCGGGCCGGCGGTCCGGGCGCCCGTGACCGTCAGATCGGGCACGACCAGGTACGGCGACTGCGCCAGGCCCCAGCCGATCAGGATGAGCGCGACCTGGCCGATGGCCGCCGCCCGGGCCCAGCGGAAGCGCCCGGCGGCGAGCGCCGCGAGGGCGACGGCGGCGACCGTGATCGGGGCGCGCGAGAAGAGGATCGCGAGTCGAGGTCGAGCGCTCATGCCGTCACGATACAGGAAGGGCGTGACGCGACCAAGCCTCGCCCCTCCGCGGGGTCAGGACTTGCCGAGGCGCTCCACCGCCACGATCTGCATGGCGGGCGGCACGCCTCTCAGGGTGAAGCGGATCACGTCGCCGACCTCGACGTCGCGGTAGAGCGCCGGGTCGGCGGCGCGGAACCCCATCGTCATCGCCGGCATGAAGCCCGGGATGTCCTCGTGCGTGAGCACGACGACGCCGATCTCGCGGATCACGGTGCGGACGACGCCCTGAGCCGTGTGGATCTGCTCGGTGCCGTAGGGCGCGAGGCGCTGGCGAGCCTCGGCGAGCTCCGCCTCGAGCCTGGGCACATCGCGTCCCCACGTGAGATAGCCGAGCGCGAACCCGACGCCGAGCGCCAGGTTCAGCAGCACCACCACGCGCCAGAGCCGCATGCTAGTGGACGTGCTCGGCCGGGGGCGGGGCGGGCGCCTCGCGGTTGAGCCGCTGGATCTGGGGGACCAGGGCGGTGGCCTCGACCCAGCCGGGGCCGCCCTGGCCGGGGATCCACCGGGCGCGCAGGTACCCGTTGCGGTCGATGAGGAATTCCATGTGGGCCGGCGCCGCCCCCGCGGCGCGCGCGCCGTCGGGCGTCAGGGTACGCCCGAGGAGTCCGTACGCCGCCACGATCTCTGCCGCGCCCGCGGTGACGACCGGGAAGAGGATCGGCGGGTCCGTGCCCAGGCGCGTGATGATCCCGGGCGCGGGCTCGGCGGGGACGGCCAGGATCTCGAGGCCCAGACCCTGGAGCGTCTCGTAGGCCTGGGCCAGGCGCGCGAGCCTCGTGCGGGAGCCGGGAAGCTCGAAGATCACGAGGAGAACGGTCCGGCGGCCGCGAAGGTCCTTGAGGGTGCCGCTCAGCCCCGGCCCGACCGAGAAGGCGAAGTCCGGGGCGGCCAGCCGGGGTTGGTCGGGGTCGACGGCCGGGCTCAGCCGCCGGGCCGCCTCGGCGGCGCCGAGCGCTCGCACGAAGTTGATCAGGTCCCAGCGCTCCTCCTCCGTCAGCCGCTGGCCGAAGGCGGGCATGCCCCGGCCGAGGCCGTGCGTGAGCCACCAGAAGAGATCGCCGGCCGTGTGGTCCGAGGTGTGCCGCGCGGTCAGGTCGGCCGGCCGCCGGGGCAGGGTCGCGGCGGCCGGTCCGTCGCCGGCCCCGCCCGGGCCGTGACAGGCGACGCAGTGCTCGCGGAAGAGACGCCGGCCGCTCGCGATCGAGAGCGCGGCGTACGGGACCGGCGCGCGTCGGTAGGTCGTCGGGTACGCGTCGACGGAGAGAGGCGGCAACGCCTGCGACAGCCCG
>DATLZL010000271.1:0-2421 GCA_035574035.1 Binatia bacterium
CGGCCGTCAGCACCGCCACCGCCTTGCGGACCGCCCGCCCGGTCGCTTCCACGGAGAGCGTGGCACCGGTGATGTTCCGGATGTCCCGGTACGGCTGCAAGGGATCGGCGAGGGTCTTGCCGCGGTACTGGTCGAGGAACCGGCGGTGGCGGATCTCTCCCCCGTACGGCTCCCGGTAGGCCAGCACGGCGACGTCGGCGACGCGGCCGGTGGCGTCCACGCCGACGGCGAACGTGATGGGGCGGTGCTTGCCGATCTCCTCGACGACCACGACGTGCCCCAGGACGGTCTCCCCGCGCAGGACGGTGAAGATGGGGTAGGCCTCCTCCCACAGGCTCGGCTGCCCGCGCCCGAGCAGGGCGCGCACGCGCTCGCGCAGCGCGGCGTCGGCCGCCAGGCGCCTCCGGCGGATCGCCTCGGCGTCCGGGAAGAGCGTCCGGGCGGCGTCCTCCGGCTGGAGGAAGACACCCTCCTGGGCGCCGGCCGCTCCGCCCCATACGAGGAGCAGGCCGGCCGACACACCCAGGAAGCGCCGCCGGGCGGCGGCGGGCTCAGAACCCGAACGCGACCCCGACGAGGAAGGCGCCGACATCCCGCTCCTTTCTCTGGGCGGGCAGGAAGTTCGTCACCTCGGCCAGACTCTTGCCGCGATCCGTCCAGGTGTACTCGTAGGCGAGCTGGAAGACGACCAGCGGCAGCGGCCGGTAGGCCAGGCCGGCGGTGATCCGGTTCACGGTCCGGTCCTCCTGCTCGAAGCCGGTGAGCGCCCCGCCGGTGAAGTCCACCGCCCGCACCCGCCCGTCCAGCCAGGCCTGCTCCCAGCGCAGGGTCGGCACGAGCTGGGGGCGGTCGAAGGCCCGCCCGAGGAAGCTCCGGCGGAGCCAGTCGGGGAACAGCCGGTAGCGCAGCTCGATCCAGTACCCGTGCTTGGTCTCGGCCAGGCCGGCCAGGTCGAACTCGACCTCGGTCTCGAGGTCGTCGACCTCGCCCTCGCGGCTCTTCTCGAGCGCCACCCGGGCCAGCGACCGGGCGACGCGCCGCACGTTGGCGAACCGGGTGTGGAGGTACTCGGCCTCCACCTCGAACGGCCCCAGCGTGAAGAGGCCGTCCACGCCGAACCCCGTCAGCAGCTCGCCGGCCAGGAACTCGGGCGTGTAGCGGCCGACGTAAAACGAGGCGCCGATCTCCTGGCCCGGCAGCGGGCTCCAGGCCAGCCGCCCGGTCACCGCCTTGCCGTTCTTCAGGTCGAGGCCGGCGGTGCCGCGCGTCGGCCGCAGCTCGGCCTCGACCTCGAGCTTGCCGGTGTCCCCGGCCCTCGTCTCGACCCGGCGCTCGAGCTCGGTGTCGAGCGTGACGCCGTTGACGACGTAGAGGTGGTAGCTCAGGGTGCCGGGGCCGCCGAGGTCCACCTCACCCGTGAAGCCCATGCCGACCTCCGACCACGCCGACGGCACCGGCAGCACCGGCACGCCGCGGTCGATCAGCGGACGGCGCGGCAGGTTCCAGCGGTTGTCGTCGTGGGCGAGGTTGAACCGGCCGAGCGGCACCAGCAGCATGCCGGCCCGGTACCGGAGCCAGCGGGCGAGCTCCCACTCGAGCCAGGCCTGTTCCAGCGAGATCTCGGTCTCGGCCGAGCCCTCGATCGCCTCCGTGCTCTCCAGCCCGCCTCCCGCGCGCGGGGCCGTCTTCCGCTCCAGCTCCAGCTCGGTGAAGCGCTCGAGCTCGAGCTCGAGGCCGAAGCGAAGGGGCCGGGCGATCCGCGCATCGGTGGTGAGCACGAACCGCCGGAACGTGAAGGTGTCCGACCCGCGGTCGAGGGTGTTCGACTCGAAGCGCACCGAGCCGTAACCGCCGATCTTGACCGCGTCCAGCAGGGACCGATAGGTCGGCTCGGACGGCTCCGCGCCCTCCGGCGTCGCCGGGGCCCCGGTCGGCGGCGCCAGCGGCGTCGCCGGGCGCCGGGCCTTCTTCTCGGCCTCCAGCTGCTCCCGCAGCTCCTGCATCTCGCGCTGGAGCTGCTCCATCCGTCGCTCGAGATCCTCCGGCGACGCCGCCGCGGCCGCCCCCGCCGCGACGGCGACCAGTCCCACTGCCAGTCCCACCACCAGCCGCTTCGTGGCCATGCCAGCCCTCCCCTGCGCGGAGACCGGCCGCGCGCGGGCGCTGGCGAGCTGCCTGAGGCGCGAGGGCGCCCCTCGGGTCGCTGGCTGGCGCGATGTCATGGTTAGGTTTACCTAAATCAAAGAGACCGTCAAGCCTAAATCCAGGGCCGCTCCGGTGGGCGCCACGGCCGGCGGGCCGAAACCTGGCCGCGGCGCCGATCACGCGCCGCCCTGGGCTTGACAGGGCGGACGCGTGTGCTACACGAAACAGGCGGAGACCGTTCGGATCGACTGAGGAAGTAGCCATGCTGGTCGGGGA
>DATLZL010000272.1:0-2222 GCA_035574035.1 Binatia bacterium
GCAGCACGATCCGCCGCCCGCGGCGCCGGGGCGCCGCGGGCGGGGTCGGGGTTGCAGCGGACGCGACCACGGAGGTCACTGCTTGAGGTTGACGACCGTCTGCAGGACCTGGTCGCTCACTCCGATGATCCTGGCCGCAGCCTCGAACCCTCGCTGGGCCACGACCAGGTCGGTGAACTCGCGCGCCAGGTCGACGTTGGACCGCTCCAGCGCGCTCGGGATCAGGGTGCCACGGCCGCCGTCGCCGGGGGCCCCGATGTCGGGCGGCCCGGAGTTCTCCGACTCCCGGTAGAGGTTCTCGCCCAGCCGCATGAGCCCGGCTGGGTTGGCGAACCGGGCCAGGGCCAGGCGGTCAATCGTTTGGGTGCGGCCGTTGTCGTAGACGCCGACCACGGTGCCGTCGCTGGCGATGCTGAAGGCCTGCAGGCTGCCGGCGGCGAACCCGTCCTGGGCCGTCATGGCGGCCGTGGAGGCCTCGGCGAAGCCGGTGAGGGGTGTGGCATTCTGCGGGCCACCGAAGTCGAGCGTGACGGTCTGCGGTGTGTTCACGCCGGCGGCGGCGACGTAGTCGATGTTCAGCGCGGCGGTCTGCCCGGCGCTCAGAGTGCCGCTGCCGTCGAAGACGATGCTGCCGGTGTTGCCGGTGAGGGCGTTGATGAGCGGGTCGGCGGTCGTCACCGCCCAGTCCCACTGGCCCGGGGCGGCGGCGAAGTTCTTGGTGAACGTGACCGTGAGCGTGTGGGCCCCGCCCAGCGAGTCCCGCACGGTGATGGTCACGGGCACGCTGGTGCCGTCGGGGGCCTGGGCGTCGAGGTTGCCGCCGAAGGTCGTCCGGACCGTGGCCTGGGCCGGCATCAGCGAGCCCTGGCGGACCAGCACGTCGCCGTTGAGCCCCTGCACCCTGAGGCCGGTGGCGGCGTCTACCAGCGCCCCGTCGGCGTCGAGCGCAAAGGCTCCGGCGCGCGTGTACACGCGCTGGCCGTTCTCGGCCAGCACGAAGAACCCCTCGCCCTGGATGGCCAGGTCGGTGGGGTTGTCCGTGCTCTCGACGGCCCCCTGGGCCATGTTCGGACGCACCGCGCCCAGGGCGGCGCCGAGGCCGACCTGCATGGGGTTGATCCCGCCCCGGCCGCCGGCCGGGGCCTGCTCGCCCTTGATGGTCTGGCTCAGCAGATCGACGAACGACGTCCGGGCCCCCTTGAACCCCGGCGTATTGACGTTGGCGAGGTTGTTGCCGATGACGTCCAGGGCGGCCTGGTTAGCACGGAGTCCGCTGACTCCGGATGACAGTGCACGCAGCATGGGCGAGTGCCTCCTTCCTGATCAGGCCGCGGTGTCTACCGCGGCGATGTCGCTGAGACGGATCCGGGCCGGCCCGACCCGGAGCAGGGGTTCACCGCCGTCCACGGTCACGCCGGACACCACCCCGCTGGCCATGGCCACGGGCGTCCGAAGGCCGGCCTCGTCGACGTCGACCACGCGGTAGCGGTACATGCCGGCGGCCAGCACCGTGCCGGCCGGCGGGAAGGCCAGCTGACGCGGGCCGGCCGGCAGCGCGCCGAGCGGGACCGACGCCACCACGCGGCCCTGTCCGTCGAGGACCTCCAGCGTCGCCGACCGTGTCGGGGCCGCCAGTTGGAGCGGCAGCGACACGGTGGCCCCGGCGTAGGTGAAGCTCGCCGCGGTGGCGGTGACCATACGTCCGAGCAGGCTCGTCGCCGCCGCCAGGGCCCCAGGGTCGCTGCGCCCGGTCTCCACGGCCGCGCGGATGCGCGCCAGCTCCTGCAGCTGGGAGAAGGCGGCCGTCTGCTGCATCATTTGGTGGTTGTCGAGCGGCTGCAGCGGGTCCTGATTGCGCAGCTCGGCCACCAGCAGGCGCAGGAAGGCCTCCTGGTCGAGCTGCGGAGGTCTGCTGCGCGGCTGACTCAGTAGCGAGCGTGCGGCCTGGATGGCGCCGGTGACGAGGGGCACGATGGGCATCGCCATGGGTCCTCCTGGCTAGACGGTGACGTTCACGACTCCGGCCGCCGCGCGGTGGGCGCGGCCCGTCCTCGGCGGCGGAACGGCGGGCTGCGGCCGGTCGCGCAGCTCCAGCCGGGTCCGGACCGGACCGCCGACCGAGGTCGCCAATGCCCGCTCGAGAGACGGTAGCGCTCCGGCCAGCACCAGCACGGCCTCGGCCCGGGTCGGGATCAGCACGACCTGCACCCCGGCGGCGTCGG
>DATLZL010000273.1:0-2551 GCA_035574035.1 Binatia bacterium
TCGGCAAGGAGCCGGTGATCTCGGCCACCACGTCGTGGATCTTCCGGGCCACGCCCTGGATCCTGGCCGCCACCTCGCTGGTGGCCGCGATGCTCGTGCCGCTCGTGCTCACCCGCCCGGCGCTCGCCCCGGCCGGCAACATCATCCTGGTGATGTCGCTGTTCATGCTGGCCACCTTCTTCCTCGCCCTGGCCGGGCTCGACGCCGGATCGGCCTTCGGCGGCATGGGGTCGAGCCGCGCGGTGGCGGTGGCGGCTCTGGCCGAACCCACCGTGATCCTGGCCGTGTTGGCCCTGGCCCTGCGGGCGGGCACCAGCGACCTCGGGGGCATCGTCCAGCGCCTGGCCGCCGAGCCGGCCCTGGCCGTCGCCCCTGGCCACCTGCTGGCGTTCGCCGCATTCTTCATCGTCATGCTGGCCGAGACGGGACGCCTGCCCGTGGACAACCCCGCCACGCACCTGGAGCTCACGATGATCCACGAGGCCATGGTGCTCGAATACTCGGGACACCACCTGGCCCTGGTGGAGTGGGCGGGGGCGATGAAGCTCTTCCTGTTCCTCGCCCTGCTGGCCAACCTGTTCTTCCCGTTCGGGGTGCCGGCCGCGCTTGCCCCAGGCCCGGTGGCCCTCGGCATCCTCGCGCTGGCCGTCAAGCTGGCCGTCCTGGTCCTCGTCCTGGCCGTGGTCGAGACGTCGGTGGCCAAGCTGCGGCTGTTTCGCGTGCCCGAGCTGCTGGCCGGCTCGTTCACGCTCGGCGTGCTCTCGGTGACCTCCGCCTTCGTGCTGCCGTGACGTCCGCCACGACGCTGCTCGCGTTCCTGGGCCTGGTGGTCACCCTGCTGATCGTCTGGCGCCGCAGCTGGCCCGGGAGGCTGCGGCTCTTCGTGGTCCAATCGCTGCTCCTGGCCGCGCTGGCCCTCACCCTCGGGCTCTGGTCCGGCAAGACGGGGCTCGGGCTGGTGGCGGTCGTGGTGGCTGTTCTGAAGGGCTGGGTCATTCCCCGGGCGCTCGCCCGCATCGCCGCCGGGACCCCCGTACGGCCGGTGGCGGCCGGGACCTCGGCGGGCGCCGCGCTCCTCACCGCTGGCGCCCTGGTGGTGGCGGCCTACCTGCTGATGCTCCCGGTCGCGACGCGCTCGGCGCTGCCGACGGCGGGCGCGGTGCCCCTCGCCTTCGCCATGGCGCTCATCGGCCTGCTCGTCACGGTGACCGGGCGCGACGCCTTCGGCCATATCCTCGGCTTCCTGATGCTCGAAAACGGGCTCTTCAGCCTGGCCCTGGTCGCGACCTACGGGCTGCCCTCCATCGTCGAGGCCGGGGTGTTCCTGGACGTCCTCGCGATCGTGCTCATCATGGAGGGCGTGGCGGCGCGCGTGCGGCAGGAGCACGACTCGATCGAGGTCGACCGCCTGCGGGAGCTCCGCGGGTGACGGTCGTCGGCCTGTTGCTGGCCCCGCTGGCAGGCGCCGGCCTGCTGGCTCTCCTCACCGGCCGGTTCGCCCTCGTCATCCACGGGGCGACGGCCCTGCTCACCCTCGGGCTGGCCGCCGCCCTGGCCGCCGGCGTGGCCGCGACCGGCCCCGTGAGCGCGCTCGACGGGCTGCTGCGGGCCGACGGGCTGTCGGCGTGGATAGCGGCGCTCATCGGCTTCGTCGCCGCCCTGGCCGCGGCGGAGGCGCCGCGCCAGGTCCCGCTGGCAACCGGGCGCCGGTTCTATTCGCTGTTTCACCTCTTCGTCTTCACGATGCTGCTGGCCGTGACCACCGACGACGTCGGTCTCATGTGGGTGGCGGTGGAGGCCACCACGCTGGCCTCGGTGTTCCTGGTCAACCACGAGCCCTCTCGGGCCTCGCTGGAGGCGGCCTACAAGTACCTCCTCATCTGCTCGGTGGGAGTGGCCATCGCCTTCGCCGGCACCGTCCTCGTCTACTTCGCGGACGCCCACCTGCTCGGACTCCCCGAGCACGCCCTACGGTGGACCACGCTCGTGCGGGTGGCGCCGGCCCTGCCGGTCCGGGTCCTGGAACTCGCCTTCGTCTTCCTGCTCGTCGGCTACGGGACCAAGGCCGGTCTGGTCCCGATGCACACCTGGCTTCCGGACGCCCACAGCGAGGCTCCGGCGCCAGTCAGCGCGCTCATGTCGGGAGTGCTCCTGAGCGTGGGCCTCTACGCGGTCCTCCGGTTCAAGGTCGTAGTGGACCTGGCCGCCGGTCCGGCGTTCACCCGACGACTGCTGCTGCTGCTCGGGTTGGGCTCGCTGGTGGTCGCGGCCGCCTTCCTGTGGACGCCCAGCAACTACAAGCGGATGCTCGCCTACTCGAGCATCGAACACGTCGGCGTCGTGTGCCTCGGCCTCGGCTTCGGCGGGCCCTGGGGGCTGGGCGGCGCGCTCCTGCACGTCGCCAACCACGCCCTGGCCAAGTCCACGCTCTTCCTGCTTTCCGGGCGGATCCGCGCCGCCTACGGCACCGCGGCGATCGCCGGTGTGACCGGGCTCTCCGCCGCCATGCCCGTCACCGGCCGGTGCTTTCTCCTGGCGATGCTGGCCCTGC
>DATLZL010000274.1:0-2648 GCA_035574035.1 Binatia bacterium
TCATCAAGTGGAAGGAGATCTACGAGACGATGGAGGTCGTGACCGACCGCTGCGAGGACGTCGCCAACGTCATCGAGGGCATCCTGCTCAAGATGGCCTGATGGAGGGCCTCGTCCTCCTGGTCCTGGTGCTGGTCCTGGCCGCCGAGTTCGTCACCGGCTGGACCGACGCTCCCAACTCCATCGCCCCCGTCGTCTCGACCCGCGTGCTGTCGCCGGCCCAGGCCCTGGTCATGGCCAGCGTTCTCAACGTGCTGGGCGCCATGTCGGGGACGGCGGTGGCCACGACCATCGGCAAGGACATGGTGCGCCCGGAGGCGATCAGCGTGGCGACGGTGGGCGCGGCCATGGTCGCCATCGTGCTGTGGTCCACACTGGCCTGGGCGTGGGGGCTGCCGACGAGCGAAAGTCACGCCCTGATCGCCGGCCTGTCCGGGGCCGGGCTGGCCACCGCCGGGCCCGGCGTCCTGCTGTGGAAGGGCTGGAGCAAGGTCCTGCTCGGGCTGGTGTTCTCCACCTTCCTCGGCTTCGCCGCCGGCCTGCTGCTAACGGTGGCGATCTACTGGACGTTCCGGCGGTGGAGGCCGGGCGCGGTGCGGTCGCTGTTCGGCCGCCTGCAGCTTCTCTCGGCGGCCTTCATGGCCTTCAGCCACGGCTCCAACGACGGGCAGAAGTTCATCGGCGCCTTCACCCTGACGCTGGTCCTGGGCGGGGTGCTGCCGCGGTTCGAGGTGCCGACGTGGGTGATCCTGGTCTGCGCGGCCACCATGGGCATCGGCACGGCGATCGGCGGCTGGCGCATCGTGAAGACGATGGGGCTGCGCCTGACCAAGCTCGAGCCGGTGCACGGTTTCGCCGCCGAGACTGCCGCCGCCAGCGCCATCGAGCTGGCCACGCGGCTGGGGGTCCCGCTCAGCACCACCCACACGATCAACACCTCCATCATGGGGGTGGGCGCCACCCGCCGGCTGTCGGCCGTGCGCTGGGGCGTCGGTACCGAGATCGTCACCGCCTGGGTGTTGACGTTTCCCGTGTGCGGGCTGATCGCCTGGGTGGTGGCCTCGCTGTTCAAGCTCCTGGGGTAGTCCGCCGGTCGGCCCCGGCGGAGCGCCGCGGGCAGGGGTGGGGATGGCACAGGAAGTCCTGGTCGTCGAGGACGAGCCGGACATCCGCGCCCTGATCGTCCACCACCTCGCCCGGGACGGCTTCCGGTGCCGGACCGCCTCGACCGGCGCCCAGGCGCTGGCCGAGGTCCGGAACCGGCGTCCGGACCTGGTGGTGCTGGACCTGCTGCTGCCGGAGGTGGACGGTCTCGAGGTGTGCCGCCGCCTGCGCGCCGACGCCACCACCGCGGCCCTGCCGATCATCATGCTGACGGCGCGCGCCGACGAGGTGGACCGGGTGGTCGGCCTGGAGGTCGGCGCGGACGACTACGTGGTCAAGCCCTTCTCCCCGCGGGAGCTCGTGGCCCGGGTCCGCGCGGTCCTGCGGCGGGCGCAGGGAGCGGACTCCGGGCGCCCGCTGCGCGCCGGCTCCGTGACCCTCGATCCCGGCCGGCGTGCGGTAACCGTGGACGACGTCCCGGTGTCCCTGACGCCACGGGAGTTCGACCTGCTGCGGGCCCTGCTGGAGGCCGGGGGTCGCGTGCTGTCGCGCGAGCACCTCCTGGGCCGGGTGTGGGGGTACGCCCGGGCAGACGAGATCGAGTCGCGCACGGTGGACGTGCACGTGCGGCGGCTGCGGGCCAAGCTCGGGCCGGAGGGCCGCCGGCTGACCACGGTCAAGGGTGTCGGCTACCGCTTCGAGCCCGACTGATGCTCGGCCGCCTGCTCACCACCCTCCGGCGTCGCATCACGCTCAAGCTCACCCTCACGCTGGTCGGATTCGTGGCCGTCGCGCTGCTGGCCGGGGGGCTCTACCTCCAAACGGCGCTCCGGGGGTTCGCCGTCGAGGCGCTCGAGGCGAGGCTGACCACCGCCGCCCGGCTGCTGCGCGACCAGGCCGGGGAGGGGCTGGCCTCCGCGGCGGCCGGGGCGGCCGTCCACGAGTTCGTGCTGCGGGCCGCCGAAGCGACCGGCGCGCGGGTGACCCTGATCGCGGCCGACGGGCGCGTGGTGGCCGACTCGTCGGTGACCCCGGCCGACCTGCCTGGGATCGAGAACCACGCCGACCGCCCGGAGGTCCGCGCCGCCCTGGCCGGCCGGGTCGGGCGCGACGTGCGGCGGAGCGAAACGGTGGGCGATGAGCTGCTCTACGTGGCGGTGCCGGTCGGCGAAGGCCGGGCCACGGGGGTGATCCGGATGGCCTATCCCCTGACGGCGGTCGGCCGGTCCCACGCCGCGCTGCGCCGGGTCATGATCGCCGGCGGTGTGGTCGCGCTGGCGGTGGCTCTGGGCCTCGGCGTCTTCGTGGCCCGGCGCATCACGCGCCCGGTCGTGGACATGCAGGCGGTCGCCGAGCGGATGGCGGCCGGCGACCTCGAGGCCCGGGCCCTCGTCCGCTCGCCGGACGAGATCGGCCGCCTGGCCCTTGGTCTCAACCGGCTGGGCCGGCGCCTGCGCGAGAAGCTCGACGACCTGGAGCAGGAGCGGGCCCGGGTGGCGGCGATCCTGGACACGATGGTCGAGGGTGTGCTGGCGGTGGACGGTC
>DATLZL010000275.1:0-10887 GCA_035574035.1 Binatia bacterium
GCCCGCCGCGGGGGTCTCGGGCTGGGTCTGGCGCTCGTCCGCCGGCTGGTCGAGCTGCATGGCGGCAGCGTGCGGGCCGAGAGCCGCGGCGCCGGGCGCGGCAGCCAGTTCGTCGTCCGGCTCCCGCTGGTGGCGCCACCGACGGCGGAGGCGGGCCCGAGCGAGGCCGAAAGCCCGCGCGTGCTGGTCATCGAGGACGATGCCGACATGCGGGAGATCCTGAGGACCGTTCTCGAGCGCGAGGGTTACCGCGTCGAGGTGGCCGAGGACGGGCCGCGCGGCATCGAGAAGGCCCAGGCCCGCCCCCCCGACGCGGCGCTGGTCGACATCGGCCTGCCCGGGCTCGGCGGCTTCGAGGTCGCGCCCCGGCTGCGGGCGCCCGGTCGGAAGCGGCCGTACCTCATCGCCATCACCGGCTACAGCGAGTCGGACGACGAGCGTCGGGCCCGCGCGGCCGGCTTCGACGCCTACCTGGTCAAGCCGGTCGACACCTCGGAGGTCGTCCGGCTACTCGGCCAGGCGCTGCGACCACCGGGCGCCCGTGGCGGTCGCTCCCCGCGCCAGCGCCCCGCAGCGGAGAGCCGGACCGTCGACCGCGTCGTGGCGCGCCCGGAGGCCCGGCGACGCGGGCCGAAGCCGGGAAGGTCGGGCTGACCGGCGATCAGGAAGACGGTGGGCTCGCCAGCGCCGGCATCCGCAGGGTGAAGGTGGTGCCGGCGCCCGGGACGCGCCGCACGCTGATCGTGGCCCCGGCCGGTCGCCGGACCCGGCCGGCGGGTCGAGTCGAGCCCGGAGCCCGAGACGGCCGCCTTCGCGGCTTTCTGGAGCGCCCCGCCAGCCGCCGAAGCAGTTCGGTCAGACGAGGGCCTCGGCCACGCCGCGGAGGAGGTCCTCGGCCTGGAAGGGCTTAGCGATGACCACCTGGATCCCGGCCGCGCGGACCTGCGCCGGGTCGAGCCGGTCGCCCCAGCCGGTCACCAGGCCCAGCCGGAGGTCAGGAAAGCGACGCCGGAGCCGCGTGGCCACCTCCCAGCCTGACAGGCCGGGCATGGAGACGTCGCTCAGGACGAGGTCGAAGCGCTCGCGGTCGCACAGGACGAGCGCTTCGGCGCCGTCGCTGGCCGCAGTGACCACGCACCCCGCCTCCTGCAGGAGATCGGCCAGCACCGCGCGAACCTCCGGCTCGTCGTCGACGACGAGCACGCGCCGCCCGCGGGCGCTCTCGGGTGTCGGCGGCGGCGCGGGCGCGGCCGGCAGCTCACCTGGAATGGGCAGCCGGACGATGAGGGTCGCGCCGGAGCCCGGTGCGCTCTGCACGTCGATGGTGCCGCCGTGGCGCTGCACGATGCCCCAGGCGACGGCCAGCCCGAGCCCCGTCCCCTGGGGTCCCTTGGAGGTGAAGAAGGGCTCGAACACGCGGCGCCGCACCTCGTCGGTCATGCCGCAGCCGGTGTCGGCCACCGTGACGACGGCGTGGCCGTCCTCCTCGGTCAAGGCGAACCGGCAGGCGCCGCCCTGCGGCATCGCATCAAGTGCGTTGTGCAGGAGGTTGGCGAAGACCTCGCGCAGCTCCTCGGGTCGGCCGGCGATGGCACGGGTCTGTCCCTCCACCCGGACGTCGTATCGCACCCCGCGGCTCTGCGCCTCGCCCTGCCATCGTGGACGGACCAGCTCGACGACCTCGGTCACCACCTGGCGGAGGTCGACGGCGACGAACGGCAGCCGGCGGCGGGTGCGCGTGAACTCCAGGATCCGCCGCACGGTCTCGGCGCCGTCCTGGGCGGCCCGCAGAACCGCCTCCAGCGCGCTCGCCCGCGAGGCGTCGGTCTCCCGGCGCAGCAGGAGCTGGGTGCGACCGACGATCACCGTCAGGAGATTGTTGAAGTCGTGCGCCACGCCGGCCGCCATCTCGCCCAGCGCGCGCAGGCGCTCGCTCTGGATGAGCCGCTCCTGGCTGCGGGCCAGTTCATCGTGCGCGCGCCGCAGCGCCTGGTAGAGCGCGGCGTTCTTGATGGCGGTCCCGGCATGGTCGGCCAGCCGCTGCAAAACGGCCTCGTCGCGGTCGGTGAAGGGGCGCCGGGACCGGTTCGTGACGTAGAGCAACCCTTCGATCTCGTCCCCGCTGCGGATCGGGACCACCATCTCGGAGACGGTGCCCTCGGCCCGGGCCAGCTCAAGGTAATCCTTGGTGATCCGCGAGTCCTCCAGGTAGTCGGAGGTCCGGAACGGCTGACCGGTGGTCAGCACGTACCCGCCGCTGCCCTTGCCGGGCTCGATCACGACGCGCCTCCACACCTCGCTGCGGAGGCCGGTGCCGTACCGGAACACGAGAGGGCCGCCCGGCTCGCGGCGCAGCGCGATGCGCGCGAAGTCGGCCTCGCAGAGGTTCCGCGCGCCCTGCACCACGTGGTCGAGCACCACGTCGAGCTCCAGCGAGCTGTTCATCTCCCGGGCCAGGTCGGCCATCACCTCGGCCTCCCGCCGGCGCCGCTCGGCCGCCGCGTAGAGCTCCGCGTTGTGCAGGGCGATGCTGGCCTGGGCGGCGAAGAGCTGGAGGATCTCGATCTCCTCGCCGGAGAACGGACCCGGCTCGTCGCGGTAGAGGGCCACCGCGCCCAGGGGGCGGTCGCCGACGAGGAGCGGTACCGAGAGCACGGCCCGGTATCCTTCGGCCTCCACCCGATGCCGGGTCGAAGGGGTGAGGGAGAAGGCCGGGTCGTTCAGGAGGTCGGCCGACCAGACCGGCCGGCGCTCGTGGATCGCGGTGGCGGTGGTGCCGTCCCGCCAGTGCAGCGGACGCAGCGTCGTGAAGGCCGGGCTGAGGCCCCGCTGGGCAACGAACCGGATCACCGCGCCGGACCCCTCCGGCTCCAGGACCGCGATCGAGCAGCGCCGGGCGCCGAGCAGGAGGCACGCCTGCTCGACGATGCGGTCGAGCACCGCCTGCAGGTCGAGCGACGCGGTGATGGCCCGGGAGACGTCCAGCATGACCTTCGCCTGCTGGACCCGCTGCTGCAGCGCGGCCGCCGCCCGGGCGTGGGCCTCGGTGGCGCGCTCGGCGCGGCACAGGCGCAGCATGGCGCGGGCGGTGGCCACCAGCTCCCGCGGCGCGACCGGCTTGCGCAGGAAAGCGTCGCAGCACTCCTCGAGCGCCGCCGTCCGCTCGTCGTCCTCCACGTAGACGCCGGACAGCATCACGATCGGGATGTCACGGGTGAGCGGGTCGTGCTTCAGGCGGCGACCGATCCGGCGCCCGTCGCCGTCCGGCAGCTGGGCGTCGACGACGAGGAGAGCGGGAGGCTCGGCCAGGCTCGCCTCGGCGTCGCCCGCGGTGGCGGCCTCGCGGACGATGAAGCCGGCCCGGCGCAGCGTGTCGGCCAGCAGCAGCCGCACGGGGGCGTCGTCGTCGACGACGAGGACGGTCGGCGCGGGCTCGCCCGTGGTCGTCGGCGCCAGGCCGGGAGCGGACGCGGCGCGCTCCGTGCTGATAGTGCCAGCATAGCGGCAGAGGGCCCGACGGGGGGTGAGATCTTTCGCGTCGCGGCCGCGTCGCGCGGCGTCCAGCCGGCCGGCTTAGCTCATTCTCCTCACTGGGACTCCTCCCGGCTGATCCGCCCGCGCACGGACCGCTTCCGGAGGATCGCGAGTGCCCGGTCGCCGGGCGCCCGGAACCGTCTGCATGTCAGCGACGGATACCGAGACAGACTGCTGGAGGCGGCCTGGAGGAGCTCAACGCCTGGAACACCTTGCAAAGGGGGCGATCGGCGGTATAGGCGGTATAGCGGTGTAAATGTCCGCGAGCGTTATCCGCGAGCGTTACAATAGTCGCGGTGAATGGCGCCCGCGTGCTGATTGCCGTCCTGGCCGTGGTTGTCTGGTCGCTGTCCGCCCCGCTCGCCATGGCGGCCGGAGGTTGCTTGACCATGGGGTCTGAATGCGAGGGGCCGTGCGGGGCGTCCTCGTGCGCCCTCGTGGGACCCACCGTGAGGATCATCCTGCCCGCTTTCGACACCGGTCCGATCGGCGACGCTCCCGGCACTCTCGGTTCCGAGCGCGCCGTGCCCGAACCGCCTCCTCGAACCACGCCCCTCTCCGCTTAGCTCCTCGTCTGCCCGCTTAACGACCCGCCGGGCCTGCGCGAGGGCTGTCGTCTCGGGCAGCCACGTGCGTACTGGCCCGTGCGCAGGGAGGGGTTCATGCGAGCCGTCAATCCGGCCGAGGTCCTCGGTGATCGACTGGTTCATTGAGCGGTCGCTTCGCAACCGCTTCCTGGTGATCGCCTTCTTCCTGCTCCTCGGGGGCTGGGGTTACTGGGCGCTGTTGACGACGCCTATCGATGCGATCCCGGACCTCTCGGACAACCAGGTGATCGTCTTCACCGACTGGCCCGGCCGCTCGCCCCAGGAGGTCGAGGACCAGATCACCTACCCGCTGACGGTGAGCCTGCAGGGGCTCCCGGGCGTGCGGGTCGTCCGCTCGTCCTCGGCGTTCGGTTTCTCGATGGTCAACGTGGTCTTCGAGGACGATGTCGATCTCTACTTCGCGCGCTCCCGAGTGCTGGAGCGCCTGAATCTCCTGACCAAGTCACTCCCGGCCGGCGCGGTACCAACCCTCGGCCCCGACGCGACCGGCGTCGGCCACGTGTTCTGGTACACCGTCGAGGGCCGGGGCTACTCGCTGCGTGACCTGCGCTCGATCCAGGACTGGTTCATCCGCTACCAGCTGAATGCGGTGCCAGGAGTCGCCGAGGTGGCCAGCGTGGGCGGCGTGGTCCGGCAGTACCAGATCGACGTCGACCCGGATCGCCTGCGTGCCTACAAGATCCCCCTCTCCGCGGTGGTCGATGCGGTGATGCGCAGCAACCGCAACGTGGGGGGCAACGTCGTGGAAGCCGCTGGAACATGGTCCGTGGTCCGGGGGCTCGGGCTCATCGAGAACGTCCGCGACGTGGAGCAGATCGTGGTCGGGGCGGAGAACGGCGTGCCGATCTTCGTCCGCCAGGTCGGTGAGGTCAAGGTCGGCGAGGCCTTCCGGACGGCGGCGCTGGTGAAGGGCACCGAGGAGGCCGTCGGTGGGGTGGTGGTTGCCCGGTACGGCGTCAGCACCGTCGACGTCATCCGGCGTGTCAAGGAGAAGATCCAGGCGCTGCAGGCCGGGCTGCCGCCCGGCGTCCGCATCGTGCCGTTCTACGACCGGTCGGCGCTGATCGAGCGCGCCGTCGACACCCTCCGGCGCGCGCTGGTCGAGGAGGCGGTCGTCGTGACGGCGGTCAATCTCGTGTTCCTCCTCCACCTGCGCTCGGTCCTCATCGTCACGGTCCCGTTGCCGCTCGCGGTCCTGGCGGCCTTTGTCTTCATGCGCTATCTCGGCATCAGCTCCAACATCATGTCGCTGGCCGGCATCGCCATCGCCATCGGTGTGCTGGTCGACGCGGCCATCGTGGTCACCGAGAACGCCTTCCGGTTCATCGAGCGCCGGGGCATCGACCCCCGCGATCGTCAGCAAGTGTTCGACGCCGTGCTCGACGCGACCCGGCTGGTGGGGCGGCCGATCTTCTTCTCGCTGGCCATCATCATCCTGGCCTTTCTGCCGGTCTTCGCGCTGACCGGGCAGGAGGGCAAGCTTTTCCACCCGCTGGCGTACACGAAGACCTTCGCCATGATCGGCGCCACCGCGCTGTCGATCACGCTGGTGCCGGTCCTGTGCACGTTCCTCATCGGAGGCCGGATCCGGGGCGAGGAGGCCAACCCGGTGATGCGGGCGCTCGTCTGGCTGTATCGGCCGATCCTGGACATGGCGCTCCGTCACCGCATCGCCACCCTCGTCGCGGCGCTCCTCATCGTCGGCGGGGCCCTGGTCATGGCGCCCCGGATTGGCCGGGAATTCATGCCGCCGCTCAACGAGGGAGACCTCATGTTCATGCCGGTCGCGGACCCGGCCATTGGCCTCAGCCAGGCGGTCGAGATCGCCAAGAGGCAGAACGCGGCGATTCTGCGCGTGCCCGAGGTCGCCGCGGTCGTGGCCAAGATCGGCCGGGCCGAGACATCCACGGACCCGGCGCCGGTCAACATGACGGAGACCGTCGTCAACCTCAAGCCCGAGTCCGAGTGGCGGCCCGGACTGACGCGCGAGAGACTCATCGCCGAGCTGGATCGAGCCACCGCGCTACCCGGGGTCTCGAACATCTGGACCCAGCCCATCATCAACCGGATCAACATGCTGACGACGGGCATCCGGTCCGAGGTCGGCGTCAAGGTGTTCGGCCAGGACTTGAGGGTGCTGCAGGACCGGGTTCGAGCGGTCGCGGACGCGCTGCGTAACATCCCGGGGGCGGCCGACGTCTACCCCGAGCAAGTCACCGGCGCGCCGTATCTCGACATCCGGGTCGACCGAAAGGCGGCGGCCCGGTACGGCATCACCGTCGGCGCCATCCAGGATGTCATCGAGACGGCGGTGGGGGAGACAAACCTGACGCTGACCATCGAGGGGCGGCAGCGGTACCCGGTCCGTGTCCGCTACGCGGCCCGGTACCGCGCCGACCCGCAGGCGCTGGGGGGCGTGCTGGTCACGGCCCCGAACGGGCTACAGGTCCCGCTGGCCCAGCTGGCCGAGATACGGTCCGTCAGCGGCCCGGCGATGATCTCGAGCGAAAACGGACTACTCGTCGTGACCGTCCTGCTGAACGTCCGCGGTCGAGATGTCGGCAGCTTCGTGGATGAGGCCCGCCGGGTCATCGCCCAGACCGTGCCGCTGCCACCGGGCTACTACATCGAATGGAGCGGCCAGTATGAGAACGAGCGGCGGGCCCGACAGCGCCTGCAGATCGTGATCCCGGTCGTGCTGGCGGTCATCTTCGCGCTGCTCTATCTGACGTATCGCTCGTTCCTTGACGCCGCGCAGGTCCTGGCCGCGGTGCCGTTCGGCCTGGCCGGCGGCCTCTATTTGCTCTACGCCCTCGGGTACAACTTCTCGGTCGCCGTCTGGGTCGGTTTCATCGCGCTGTTCGGCACCGCGGTGCAGACCGCGGTGGTGATGGTGATCTACCTTGAGGAGGCCGTGGCCCGAAAGCGGGAGTCACTCGGCGGGCGCCTGACGCCGACCGCCCTGCTGGAGGCCGTCAAGGAGGGTGCTCTGCTCCGGCTCCGACCCAAGGTCATGACGGTGTCGACCGTTGTGGCCAGCCTGCTGCCGATCATGTGGAGCACCTCGACCGGGGCCGAGGTGATGAAGCCGCTGGCCACGCCGGTCCTCGGCGGCATGGTGAGCTCGCTGGGTCTCGTCCTGATCGTCACGCCGGTCATCTTTTACTGGCGGCGCGAGCGCGAGCTCCGGCGGGCGGAACGGCCGGCCCACACGCACGCCAGCGGATGAGCGGGACGGAACCGTCGCTCGGGCGGCCGGACGATGCAGCAACGATCAAAGGAGGAGCAACCATGAGGCACAGCGGAACCCTGTGGGCTACGGCGGTGGCGGCGGTGATCGTCTTCGGCGGGTCGGTCCAGGCCCAGGAGAAGACCATCGCGACCCACAAGACCAAGGACGTCGTCGTCACGCTGAAGAGCGACACCGGGCAGTGGAAGCCCGGCCGGAACACGTTCGTTCTGGAGCTGGCCTCGGTCAAGGACCAGAAGCCGATCCAGGCGGACAGGGTGAGCCTGAGTACCAGCATGAGCATGCCGGGCATGGCACCCATGGTCGCCGGAGCGACACTGACGCCCGACAAGACGGCGGGCCGCTATGTCGGCACCATCGACTTCCCGGATGCGGGCACCCGGCAGGTGACCGTGACTTGGGACGGTCCGACCGGCAAGGGCCGGGCGAACTTTTCGGTCCCTGTCCGGTAGCGACATGGTCGCCGGTGGTCGGTGGCTTGTCCTCGCCGCGGCCGGAAGCCTGGCCTGGCTGCCGGGGGCCGGCGGCGCCCAGCCGCCGGCTCCGGCCGGCGAGATGACGGTGCAGGAGTTGGTGGCCCGCGCGCTGGCCGCAAATCCGGACCTTCAGGCGGCGCGCACCGAGCTCGAGGCGGCGCTGGGCCGTCTGCGCCAGGCCGGCCTGAGACCCAACCCTACGCTCGATGTCGGCGGCCAGAAGGCTCTCGGTCCCGACAGCAACCTGATGATCGGTCTCACGGTGCCGCTCGACCGCGGCGGACGCAAGGCGGCGCGGGTGGCCGTCGCCGAGTCGGAACTGCAGGCCAAGCAGGCGCAGCTCCGGGAGCGCGAGCGCCGACTGGCGGCCGACGTCCGCGCGAAGGCCGGTGAGTACCTCGCCGCCCGACGGAATCTTGGGGTCACGGACGAGCTCCTGCAGGTTGACCGAGCGGCGCTGCGGCTGATCCACGAGCGGGTCCGCCAGGGAGCGGCGCCCCCGCTCGAGGAGAACCTGATGCTGGTGGAAGTGAATCGTCTGGAAGCGACCCGGGAGATGCAGGCGGGTCGCCTCGAAGTGATAGCCCTGCAGCTCAAGGCCTTGGCCGGGATGACGCCGGGGGCCGTCTTGTCCTTGCGCGGCGAACTGGCGGCGCCGGCTCCGATTCTCGATCGGAGCGAGGCAATCGGGCGGGCGATCGAGCGCCGCCCGGATATCGAGATGTCGCGGGCCGAACTCGCTGCGGCCAGAGCCAGGATCCACAGGGAGCAGGCCGAGGGGCGGTGGGACGCCAGCGTCACTATCGGGTACCAGCGCCAAGACTTCGGCTTCATGCTCCGCGGGCTCGCTGACGGCGGCGGCACCCGGCCTATCCGAGACGTCTTTCACTACTTCGGCGCCGGCGTGAGCGTCACGCTCCCCGTCCTCAACCGGAATCAAGGCAACATTGCCGCCGCCGAGGCGGAAGCACGCGCCGCCGAGCGGCGGCTGGAGTTCACGGAGCTGATCGTGCGGCAAGAAGTCAGCGCGGCCTTCGCTCAGTACGACGCGGCGCGCCGGTCGCTGGCGATCTACGAGCGCGGCGTCCGGGAGGCGGCCCGCCGCAACCTGGACGTCGTCCGGCGGACCTACGAGCTCGGTCGAGCGACCCTGCTCGAGGTGATCGCCGAACAACGCCGCTACATCGACATCGAGAACGGGTACACCGAGGCGCTGAAGCAGGTCTACGACGCGGTGGTGGAGGTCGAGCGAGCGGTGGGGGACATGCGGCCATGATGCGCACCGGCCTGAACTTCTTGATCGGTCTGGCCCTGCTGGTGGTCGGGGCGGTGGCCGGCGCCGTCTGGGTCGAGCGCCGGGTGGCGAACGAAGCGGGCAGGACGGCCGCGTCCGGAGTCGCCGGCTCGACGCCCGGAACGGCGGGCTCCGGGGAGACCGGCCAGGCCGGTGGCACGCCGGCCGAGGAGATCCTGGAAGTGGTTTTGACGCCGGAGGCGCTGCAGCGGGCGGGCGTCAAGACCGCCGAGGTCCGTCGCCAGACGGCGGGACCGGTCCTCACCGTCCCCGGGACCGTCACGTCGAACGCGTACCGGGAGACCAAGGTCAACGCCCTGGTGGGCGGCGTCGTGCGCCAGGTCGGGGTGGAGCTCGGCAGTGTCGTGGAGCGCGGGCAGCCGCTCGCGGTGATCTTCAGCGCCGAGCTGGCCGAGGCGCAGATGAAGTATCTCTCGGCGCGGGCGATGCTCCAGGCCGAGGCCCAGAAGCTGGAGCGGACCCGGCGGCTGGCCGAGCTCGGCGCCGCGAGCCGGCAGGAGCTGGAGGAGGTGGCCGCCGGGCACGCCGCCCGGGAGACCGAGGCGGCGGCGGCCCGGCAGCGGCTGCTGTTGCTCGGGCTTCCAGCCGAGCGCGTGGCGCAGCTCGAGCACGCCTCTCAGGTCGTCTCCGAGGTGACCGTGGCCGCCCCCGCGTCGGGAACGGTCGTCGCGAGAATGGTGAACCCGGGTCAGGTCGTCGGAGCCGGCCAGGAGCTGTTCGTCGTGACGGAGCTCGGCTCGGTGTGGATCATCGGCGACCTGTACGAAAAGGATTTCCCGGCGGTGCGCGTCGGGACGCCGGCGAGCATCATCGTCCCTTCGTTCCCCGACCTCTCGCTGCGAGGGCGGGTGGCATACATCGACCCGCGCCTGGACCCGGCGACGCGCACCGCGAAGGTGCGCGTCGAGGTGCCGAACCGCGACGGCCACTTGCGGTTCGGCATGTTCGTCACCGTCGGCTTCCAGACCGGGGGCGGGCAGCCGAGGACCATGGTTGTCCCGAGCTCTGCCGTCCAGGTCATCGGCGAGCGTGCGGTCGTCTACGTGGCGGTCGAGGGCGAGGAAGGCAAGTTCGCCGAGCGGCCGGTGAAGCTCGGTCAGCAGATCGGGGAACTGATCGAGGTGCTGGAAGGGCTCAAGCCCGGCGAGCGGGTCGTCACGGAGGGCAGCTTCTTCCTCCGCGCCGAAGCGGCTCGAGCCCGATCGGGCGGGTAGCGCGCCACCGAGCGCCGGTCCTGCCGCCGTCCTCGCTGACGAGCAGGCCCGGGTTGCCGACCGGATCGATGATTCCTTGACAGTCCGAGGGCGGGCCGGGTACCCTTCGTCGCCGTGCGGCCTCGCTCCTCGACACCGGTTACGCCCTGGGCTTTGCTGGTCGTGGCGTTCCTGGCTCTCGCCGGTCACATCTGTGCTCTGCCGATCATCGGGCACGCCCATCCCGAGCCCGGCGCCACCGGCGGTGAGACCTCCGCCCACGAGGCCCTGCATGCCGGCTCGTGCGAAGGGGTCCGCGCGGCGCGCGCGCTGCCGAGCCTGGCCGGGCTCACGGCGAGCGTGTCGCTTCCCGAGAGCCCCGAGTCCGGCATGGACCTCCCCGCCGGCCGGTTCCCGAACTCGGTGCCGCCCGCCGGCCCGCCTCGCTTCCTGCTGCACGCCGCTCTCCTGATCTAGACCTCCTCGCCGCCGTTTCGCCGCGGCTCGCCGA
>DATLZL010000276.1:0-2125 GCA_035574035.1 Binatia bacterium
GGAGATGAAGGCCCGGATCGCCCGGGCCTACCCGCTGCGCCGGGTGGGCCGCCCGGAGGACGTCGTCGGCGCCGTGCTGTTCCTGGCCTCCGATCTGGCCGCCGGCTTCGTCACCGGCCAGACCCTCAGCGTCTCCGGCGGTTACACGATGATCTGAGCGCCGAGGGCGCCGGAGCCGGTCGGGGCCCGCCCCGACCGGCTCCGGCCGTCCGCCTCACTCGATCAGCACGTCGGCGCGCAGCCGCAGCGAGGGTGGAATCGTGACGCCGAGCGCCCTGGCCGTCCTCAGGTTGATGACGAGCTCGAACTTCGTCGGCTGTTCGATGGGAAGATCGGCCGGCTTCGCGCCCTTCAGGATCCGGTCGACGAAGCTCGCCGAGCGCCGGTGGATGTCGTTGAGGTCGGCGCCGTAGGACATGAAGCCGCCGGACTCGGGGAACTGGCGAAAGTTGTACATCGCGGGCAGCCGACGCTCGGCGGCCAGGGCCAGGATGCGGGCCCGGTGGGGTTCGAGGACCAGGACGTCACGGCGCACGAGGACCGCGCCCACGCCGGCCCGGCTCATGGCGGCGAACGCGCGGGGGAGGTCCTCGGGGCGGCTCACCGGGAAGTCCCTCACGTCGAGCTGGAGGCGCCGCGCGGCGGCCGCGATCTGTCGTTTCGCGACGTCATAACCCGGCGACTGGGGGTTCCGCAGCACGCCGACGCGGGTCAGCGCCGGCAGCGCGTCCTTGAGCAGCTCGAGCTGCTTGCCGGCCAGCTCCTCCGAATCGAGGGTGAGGCCGGTCGTGTTGCCGCCAGGCCGGGCGAGACTCGCGACCAATCCCTGTCCGAGCGGGTCAGGGAGCGTGGACATGACGATCGGGATCGAGCGGGTCGCCCGTTGGGCCGCCCGGACGCCCTGGGGCGCGCTGGCCACGATCACGTCCACGGGCAACCGGACGAGCTCGGCGGCCAGTTCGGCCAGGCGTTCGTCCTGGCCGCCGGCGTACCGGTACTCGATGAGGATGTTCGTCCCCGGCCTCCAGCCCAGCTCGCGGAGACCTGCCTCGAACGCCTCGCGTTGGCCGAAGTCCTCGGGCGGAGGGCTCCCCGGCCTGAGCACGCCCACCCGCGGGATTTTGCCCGGCGGCTGGGCCGGGACGGCGACCGACCCGACGAGCAGCAGCACGGCCGTGGCGAGCAGCCGAGTGACGGGGGAGTTCACGGGCACCCCGCTCGGCCGGCCGGCGCGCCAACCCGGCGGCCGGCGGCTCTCCCGGTCGAGACCTCGCCAGGCACGCGAGCGCCTGCCGGTCCGGTCATTCGAGGTGAGCGGGCCAGCCTCACCGGACCATGAACTCCGGCGCGGGCGGCCCCAGATGGCGCGTCAAGCCCTCGTAGACGGCCCGGTAAGTCTGATCTTTGTAGAAGACCAGCGCCGAGCTGATCCGGAGCGGCGGTCCCCCCGACTCCGGGTGCAACCGGATCACGACGGCCACCGGATCGTTGAAGCCTCGGAACTCCCGGTGTGTCCACGCCGCGAGGTCCTGCCACCGGCGACGCCAGCGGCCGAACTTGCCCGTGTGGGAGATGCCGTCCGCGTCCATGCAGAGCCGCACGCGGAACGTGATCAGCGCGTCGAGGATGAACGCCATTGGAACGCCGACGAACAGGACGGCGGCCGGTGCGAGGCGAGGCCAGTCGAGGCGGATGAGGAGCCAGGCGAAGACCGCGAAGAGCGCGAGGAACGCGATGCGGCTGACGAGGCGTCGCGGCGACCTCCACCCGCCAATTCGCGAACCGCGGCCTCGAGCGTTCCGTCCGGGCAACCGCGGCGCCTCAGCGCCCGGCGCCGGGCGTCCGGGCGGAAGCCGCCCGCATCAGGCGCCAGATCTTCTCCGGCGTGAGCGGCATGTCGACGTGGGTGACGCCGAGGGGGGCCAGCGCGTCCACCACCGCGTTGACGACTGCCGCCGGCGCTCCGACCGCGCCGGCCTCGCCCACGCCCTTGGCACCGAGCGGGTTGACGGGCGTGGGCGTGACCGTGCGGTCCAGTTCGAAGTCCGGCAGCAGGTCGGCGCGGGGAGCGGCGTAGTCCATGAGCGAGCCGGTCAGGAGCTGACCGGCCTCGTCGTAGACGACC
>DATLZL010000277.1:0-2972 GCA_035574035.1 Binatia bacterium
GAGCCGGTTGTGGGCGTGCTGCTCCATGACGTGGGCCGACCAGCCGGCCACCCGGCTCATGGCGAAGATCGGCGTGAACAGGTCGGTGGCGATGCCCATGGCCGCGTAGGCCGCTCCCGAGTAGAGATCCACGTTGGGGTAGATCCTCTTCTCTTCGGTCACCACGCGGGCGATGGTGGTGAGGATATCGACCGCGCGGGTGTCGCCCACCTGACGGCCGAGCTCGGTCGCCAGCCGCCGCAGGTGCTTGGCCCGCGGATCCTCCGTCCGGTACACGCGGTGGCCGAAGCCGCTGATGCGGGCCCTGTCGGCCAGGGCCTTGCGGATCCAGGCCTCGGCCCGATCGGGCGAGCCGATCTGCTCCACCATGTGCATGACCTGCTCGTTGGCGCCGCCGTGGAGCGGTCCCTTCAGGGCGGCGATGCCGGCCACGATCGCCGAGTGCAGGTCGGAGAGCGTGGCGGCGGTGACGCGGGCGGCGAAGGTGGAGGCGTTGAACTCGTGGTCGGCGTGCAGGATGAGCGCCACGTCGAAGGTCCGGGCGGCCAGCTCGGTCGGCCGGCGGCCGTGCAGCATGGAGAGGAAGTTCGCGGCCAGGCCCAGGCGGGGGTTGGGCGCGACCAGGGCCTTGCCGCGCCGGAGCCGGTCCCAGGCCGCCACCAGCGTCGGCATCTGGGCGGTGAGGCGGATGGCCTTGCGCAGCGTGGCCTCGCGGGAGTTGTCGCCGGCGTCGGGGTCGAAGGCCGACAGCGCCGACACGCCGGTGCGCAGCACCTCCATGGGGGTCGTCTTCTTCGGCAGCTGGCGCAGGATCGTCACCAGGCGCGGCGGGAGCCGCCGGTTCGCGGTCGCGCTCAGCGCCTTGACGTGCGCGTCCAGTTCCTTGCGCGTCGGCAGGTTCCCGTGCCAGAGAAGGTAGACCACTTCCTCGAAGGTGGAGTGCTGGACGAGGTCGTCGACATCGTACCCCCGATAGAGCAGCCGCCCCTCGCGCCCGTCGATGAAGCAGATCTCGGAGGTGGAGACGACGACGTCCTCGAGGCCTTCCTTGAAGCTGCTCATGGTCCTACCTCGCCGGCCGGGAGTGGAAAACGACTTGTGTTTATCACAGGTTCCGGTCACCTTCAAGGAGCGGACCGTCGCGCGGTGGACGTCGTCGGCTTCTACGACCGCCATCCCATCAACGAGGCCGCCGTGCTGGGCGCCGTGGCGCGCCGGCGCGGCGGCGTCGACGTCCCGCTCCGTCCCGAGGACCTCTTCGACTTCGACCAGGACCACTACGGTGGGCTCCCGGCGCTCACCGTGCTGGCCCGGCGGGCCGGCGTGACGGCCGCTGCGCGGGTGCTCGACGTCTGCGCGGGGCTGGCCGGTCCGGCCCGGTTCCTGGCCTGGTGGCTCGGCTGCCGGGTGACGGCGCTCGAGTTGCATCCCGGGCGCGCCGCCGGCGCCGCCCGGTTGACGCGCCGAGTGGGGCTGGGCCGGCTCGTCGCCGTCGTCCGCGGCGACGCCACCGCGCTGCCGTTCGCCCGCGCCTCCTTCGACGCGTGCCTGGCCCAGGAGGGGTTCCTGCACGTGCCGGCCAAGGCAAGGCTGCTGGCGGAGTGCCGCCGCGTGCTGCGCCCCGGCGGCCGCCTGGCCTTCACCGACTGGATCGCGGGGCCGCGGCTGGCCGACGGCGAGCGGCGCCGGCTGGAGGCGTGGATGGCGGCCACGGCGCTGCCGAGCCTCGACGGCTACCGGACCCTGCTCGGGGCCGCCGGCTTCCACGCGGTGGAAGTCGAGGACGTCAGCGACGAGTGGCGGCCGATCCTCGCGCAGCGCCTTCAGACCTACCGGGCCCTGCGGACCGATCTCGTCGCCCGCTGGGGACCGGCCTGCTACGAGGACTTCCTGCGCGCCTACCTGTTCTTCGTCCGCCTGGTGGAGGACGGCAAGCTCGGCGGCGCCCGCGTCAGCGGAACCGCTTGAGCAGCTCCTCGAGCCCGCGCTGGACCGCGCCCGGATCCACCTCGCGCAGCGACGTGGGCGGCGCGACCCGAATGGAGGGCGAGGCGGTGGTGCCGGTCACCTTGCCCTTGATCTCGGCCCGGCCGGTGGCCACCACCACGTCGAGGTTCACGGCCCCCGAGGCCAGCGCGTAGGTGCCGGCGGCGCCGATGCGGAGCGCGCGTCCGGCCAGCAGGAAGTCGCGCGTGCTCACCACGCCGTTGGTGATGGTGTAGGTCGCGGTGATGGAATCGAAGTCGAGCGGCGAGGTGCCCAGGTTGGACACGTCGCCGGCCAGGAGCGCGGAGACGGCGCCGCCGACGCGGACGAGATTGCCGAGCATCGCCAGGGCCTGGGACCCCACGACCTGGCCGGGACCGATCTTCATCTGCCCCTGGCCGTCGAGCGTCTTCCAGAGATCGTCCAGGCGCAGACCCAGCCTGCCGGTGAGCTGGAGCGGGCCGGTCACCGCGTAGCCCTGACAGAGATAGTCCACCAGGACCTTCTCGACCGGCACCCCCTTGATGTCGAGGTCGTTCAGCTCGACTCGGGTGGCCCGATCCATGCTGGCCTGCAGATGGGTCGCGATGCTGCCGCCGCCCAGCGAGGCCGTCAACGGTCGCGCGGTCAGCCGGGCGTCCTCCCAGGCGACGTTCATCTTCACCGTGCCGAGCGCCAGCGTGCGCCGCCGCGGCTCCGGGCAGCCGGGGTTCGTCTGCGTCACCGCGAGGTCGCGCAGCTCGACGTCGCCGCTGGCCCGGGGCTTGCCGACGGTCCCGCCGATCGCCAGCGACGCCTTCAGGCCGCCGGCCACGGTCGGCTCCGGCCCCACCGCCAGCGCGACCAGGTCGCGGATCTGGCGGCCCTCCAGCGTCACCTGGGCCCGCACGGGCGCCTCCGCCAGCACCCGGGCGCCGTTGAGGGCGAGGGTGCCCTGCTCGATCTTCACCTCGAGGTCACCGGGCTTCACCGTGGCGTCGCCGCGG
>DATLZL010000278.1:0-8793 GCA_035574035.1 Binatia bacterium
GGCGACGCCGGCCGGTACCGCCACGTCGAGCTCGGCTACTGCAGCCGGCTCGACGAGGTGCAGGCCGCCGTGCTGCGCGTCAAGCTGGCGCGCCTGGAGGCGTGGACCGAGGCCCGACGCCGCATCGCCGCCCGCTACGCCGAGCGCCTGGCCGGCCTGGATCTGGCGCTGCCGGTCGAGCGGCCGCCGGCGCGGCACGTCTACCACCTCTACACGGTGCGGCACCCGCAGCGTGACGCGCTGGCCAAGGCGCTGGCCGACCTGGGCGTGGGCACGGCCGTGCACTACCCGCTGCCGGTGCCCGGGCAGCCGCTGTTCGGGGGCGAGGGGGAGCGTCGGTTCCCGGAGGCGTGGCGGGCGGCGCGCGAGGTCCTGTCGCTGCCGTGCTTCGCCGAGCTGACCGACGCCGAGGTCGAGACCGTGGCGGCCGCGGTGCGACGCGCGTGCGAGGCCCTGCGATGAGGGGCGCGGTGGCGGCGACCGGACGGCGGGGGCGCTGATGCGCGAGGGCGTCGCCGCCCGCCTGCGGGAGCGGCTGCGGGGCACGCCGACGGTCGGCGTGGTCGGCCTGGGCTACGTGGGGTTACCGCTGGCCGTCGCCTTCGCCGAGAGCGGGGCCACGGTGCTCGGCGTTGACGTCGACCCCGGCCGCGTGGCCGCCATCCGGGCCCGGCGCAGCTACGTCGAGGACGTCGCCACGCCGCGGCTGGCCGCCCTGGTCGACGGCGAGCGGCTGGTCGCCTTCGAGGATGTCACGCCCCTCAAGGATGCCGACGCCATCCTGATCTGCGTGCCCACGCCGCTCGGCAAGTCCAAGGAGCCCGACATCTCGTACATCCTCGGGGCCGCCGACGCGGTGGCCGGCGTCGCCCGCCGCGGGCAGCTGGTGGTGCTCGAGTCGACGACGTATCCGGGGACCACGCAGGAGGTGCTGGTGCCGCGATTCGAGGCCCGCGGCCTCGAGCCGGGCCACGACGTCTTCCTCGCCTTCTCACCCGAGCGCATCGACCCCGGCAACCGGCAGTACACGCTGGCGACGATCCCCAAGGTGGTCGGCGGCCTGACGCCCGCCTGCACGGAGGTGGCCGCCGCGCTCTACGCCCGGATCACCCGGCACGTGGTTCCCGTGTCCTCGCCGGCGGCGGCCGAGATGGTCAAGCTCCTCGAGAACACCTTCCGCTCGGTGAACATCGCGCTCGTCAACGAGTTCGCCATCATGTGCCGGCGGCTGGGCCTGTCGGTCTGGGAGGTGATCCAGGCCGCCGCTACCAAGCCGTTCGGCTTCATGCCCTTCTATCCGGGCCCGGGGCTCGGCGGCCACTGCCTGCCGTCCGATCCGTACTACCTCTCCTGGAAGGTCCGCCTCAGCGGGTACGAGCCGCGCTTCATCGCCTTCGCCGACGAGATCAACCGCCAGATGCCCGCCTACGTGCTGCAGCTGGTGGCCGACGCGCTGAACGACCGGAGCCGGGCCGTGCGCGGGGCGCGGGTGCTGCTGCTGGGGGTGGCCTACAAGCCCAACGTGGCCGACACCCGGGACTCGCCGGCCCTGGAGGTGCTCGCCCTGCTGGCCGGCAAGGGCGCCGCCGTCGCCTACCACGACCCGTTCGTGCCCGAGATCGCCGTCGGCGGCCAGCGGTACGCCTCCATCGCCTGGCCGACCGACCTCGGCGCCTGGGACGCGGTGGTGATCCTCACCGCCCACGCCGGCTACGACTGGCCGGCCATCGTGGCCGGAGCTCCGCTGGTGATCGACACCCGCAATGCGACCCGGGACGTCCCGGCCGCTCCTCACCTGATCCGCCTCTAGCCTTCCGGCCAGGCCCCGATGCTGGGCGCCATCCTCGTCTCGCTGCGGCCGCGGCAGTGGGTCAAGAACCTGTTCGTCTTCGCCGGCGTCGTCTTCGCCCAGAAGCTGTTCACGCCGCTGGCCTTCACCGCGCTGGCGACGTTCGCGATCTTCTGCGCGCTCTCGGGCGGGGTTTACCTGCTCAACGACGTCGCCGATCGCGAGTCGGACCGGCGCCACCCGCTCAAGCGCCGGCGGCCGGTGGCCGCCGGCCGGCTGCCGGTCCCCGTGGCCGTGGCCGTGGCCGTGCTGCTCGTGGCCGCGGCCCTGGCCGCCGGCGCCGCCATCCGGCCGGAGCTGGCCGTCGTGGCCGTCGCCTACGCCGGCCTGCTCGTCGCCTACTCGGCCTGGCTCAAGCACGTGGCGATCGTGGACGTCCTCGTCGTGGCCGCCGGGTTCGTGCTGCGGGCGGCGGCGGGGGCGGTGGCCATCGGCGTGGAGATCTCGGGCTGGCTCCTGATCTGCACGATCCTCATCGCGCTCTTTTTGGCCCTCGGCAAGCGCCGCCACGAGGTGCTGACGCTCGGCGAGGAGGCGGCCGCCCACCGTCCGATCCTGACCGAGTACAGCGCCGGCCTGCTCGACCAGATGATCGCGGTGGTGACCGCCTCCACCGTGACGGCCTACGCGCTCTACACGATGTCGCCGGAGACGGTGGCGAAGTTCGGGACGCCGTGGCTGCCCGCCACGCTGCCCTTCGTGCTCTACGGGATCTTCCGCTACCTCTACCTGCTCTACCACCGCAAGGAGGGCGGCAACCCCTCCGAGCTGTTCCTGAGCGACCGGCCGCTGCTGCTGAACACCCTGGGCTGGATCGCGGCCGTGCTGCTCATCCTGTACGGGCCCTGGTGAGCGTGCGGGCCCCGATGAGCTCGCGGCCGGCTGCTAGAATCGCCGCATGAGCCGCGCGAGCCAGGTGGCGGTGCTGCGCACGCGCCCGGAGACCGTCATCGAGGACTACGGCCGCCTGCTGCGGCTGGTCAAGTACGACCAGGTGGTGCCGCGCGATCAGGACCTGATCCTCAAGCTCAACCTCTCCTGGACCAAGTACTTCCCGGCCTGCTCGACCCAGCCCTGGCAGCTCGACGGCGTGCTGACCACGCTGCTGGCCGACGGCTACGACCGCCGCCGCCTCCTCCCGGTGGAGAACCGCACGGTGGTGACGGATCCGGTGCAGGGCTGCCGCAACAACAAGTGGGACGGCGTGCTCCGGCGCCACGGGCTGCCCTTCATCCCGCTGACCGAGGTCGAGTGGACGGTCCACCGGTTCCGGACCCCGCTGCTCCGGCTCCACCAGATCTTCCCGGACGGGATCGAGATCCCGGCCATGTACGTGGGCCGGAATGTCCTCCACCTGCCGACGGTGAAGTGCGTGCACCCCGACACCGAGATCCTGCTGGCGGACGGCCGGCTCGTGCGCGCCGAGGCGCTGGTGAAGGAATGGCAGGTCAGGGAGCCGACCCGCGAGCTCCCGGACGGGGACCGGGTCAGCGAGGGTGAAGTCCGCGTCGTGTCCCTCGGGGGGGAGGGGCTCCGCGAGGCGTCGGCCACGCACTTCTGGCGGACGCCGGCCGGAGACCCGGACGCCTGGACGGTCACCACGCGCACGGGTCGAGCCGTCACCACGTCGGCCCGCCACCTGTTCCTGACCCCCGAGGGCTGGACGCCGGCGTGCCGGCTGCGCCCCGGCGACCGGGTGGCGATCGCGCGTCATGTCCGGATCGCCGGTGCCTCCCAGCCCCTCCCCCGGGTGGGAGCGAGGGCGCCCGAGCGGACCTCAGCGGACTTCTGGCGGTGGATGGGCTACTTCACCGCCGAGGGGTACGCGGGCGAGAGCCGGGGGTCGTACCGGATCTCGATCACCAACCCGGACCCCGAGGTTCGCCGGGACTACCTTGCGCTGTCCCGCTCGCTGTTCGGGGTCGAGCCCCGCACGCGAGGCAACGAGATCTCCTTCGAGGCCGCCAACCTGCGGCCCTTCTTCGAGGCCCTCGGCTTCCCGGCGCCGACCCGGGCTGCGACCAAGGAGGTGCCGCCCCTGCTGTTCGCCTGTCCGGACGACGAGATCGCGGCGTTCGTTCAGGGTTATCTCGACGGCGATGGAACGGTGGACGCCCGGACGGGGGTTTACGCGGTGACGAAGAGCCGGCGACTGGCCTCCCAAATCCAGACGCTCCTGGCGCGGCTCGGCGTGGTCGCGTTCGTACGGACCGTGTCTTCCCGGGCCACCAACGGTCGGAGGCCGGAGAAGGTTCCATACGCCGGGATCGCGGTCTACGGAGACGACGTCGTCACGCTCGCCTCGCGCATCCGCCTCCGGTGCGAGCACAAACAACGGGCGCTGCAGGCGCTCGTCGCGCGCCGACGGGCCGGGCGGCGACCCAGTCACTGGGACACCATCCCGGTGCCTCCCGCGCTGTTCCGCATGATCCGCCAGGGGCTGGGGTTCACCCAGGCGAGCACCGGCCGTCCGTCCTCCGCCAACAACATCGAGAACGGGTACACGGAACCGGTCCGGCCGGTCGTGCGGTACTTCGCGGAGCTGTTCGAACGGGCGGACTTCACCGGGCGCTTCAGCGGGGCGATCGCGTACCTGCGCTTCCTGGCCAGCGAGGACATGGCGTGGGACCGCGTGGCGGCGGTCCGCGTCGACCCCGTGGACGTGCCGTTCTTCTACGACCTGTCGGTCGAGGGCACGCCCGCGTTCGTCGCCAACGGCCTGGTCCTGCACAACACCCACGGCCACTCCGTCACCACCGGCGCCATCAAGAACGCCTTCGGCGGCCTGCTCAAGGAGGTGCGCCACTACGCCCACGAGTTCATGCACGAGGTGCTGGTGGACCTCATGCTGATGCAGCGCGAGCTCCACCCGGCGGTGCTCGCGGTGATGGACGGCACCGTGATGGGCGACGGGGCCGGCCCCCGCACGATGGTGCCGCGCGTGGGCAACCTCCTCCTGGCCTCGGCCGACCAGGTGGCGATCGACGCCGTGGCCGCCCGGATCATGGGGTTCGACCCGCTGACGATCCCGTACCTCCGGATGTGCCACGAGCGCGGCCTCGGCACGGCCGACCCCCGCGACATCGAGATCGTCGGCGACCCCGAGGCGGCGGCGGTGAGCCTGGGGTTCCGGACGAAGCGGAGCCTGGTGATCTGGGGCGACCAGCTGATCCGGCGGGGGCCGCTGCGGCCGCTCAAGCGGCTGCTGCTGCACTCGCCGCTGGTCGTGTGGGCGCCCTTCGCCTCCAACGTCTACCACGACCTGCTGTGGTATCCGACGGTGGGGCGGGCCCGGATCCGGGCCTTCGCCGCCACCCCCTGGGGCCGGCTGTTCGCGCGGTACTGACGGGCTGACCTCACCGCTCCCGTCCCGCGGCTCGGATCCGGCGAGCCGGACGGCGGCCGTCGCCGGCGCTCCGGCCCGCGCGGGCGGGGCGCTGGCCCCCGGGCCGGCCCCGGCCGGCGCGGTACAATTCCGCTATTGTGGCGTCGAGCGCACCCGCCAGTGTCCGTGTTCGGTTCGCCCCCAGCCCGACCGGCCACCTGCACGTCGGCGGCGCCCGGACGGCGCTCTTCAACTGGCTCTTCGCCCGGCACCACCGGGGGACCTTCATCCTCCGCATCGAGGACACCGACCGCTCCCGGTCCACCGAGGAGCACATCGGGGCGATCCTGGACGCGCTCCGGTGGCTGGGCCTGGACTGGGACGAGGGGCCGCCGGCCCCGGGCTACCGGCAGACCGAGCGTCTGGACCTCTACCGGGACCACGCCGAGCGGTTGCGGGCCGCCGGCCGGGCCTACTACTGCGACTGCCCGCCGGAGCTGCTGGAGGCGCAGCGCAAGGCCGCCGAGGCCCGCAAGGAGACGTTCCGGTACTCCGGCCGCTGCCGCGACCGGGGACTGACGGCCGGCGCCCTGCGGCTCCGGATCCCCGACGAGGGGCTGACCGTCGTCCACGACCTGATCAACGGCCCGGTGGCCTTCGACCACCGCCAGCTCGACGACTGGATCCTCCTGCGCTCGGACGGGACGCCCACCTACAACTTCTGCGTGGTGGTGGACGACGTCACCATGCGGATCAGCCACGTGATCCGCGGCAACGACCACCTCTCGAACACGCCCAAGCAGATCCTCTGCTACGAGGCGCTCGGCTACGCGCCGCCGGAGTTCGCCCACGTCTCGATGATCCTCGGCCCCGATCGGCACCGGCTCTCCAAGCGCCACGGCGCCACGGCGGTGGAGGCTTTCCGCGACCAGGGCGTGCTGCCGGAGGCGATGGTCAACTACCTGGCCCGGCTCGGCTGGTCCCACGGGGACCAGGAGATCTTCACCCGCGAGGAGCTGGTCGCGCTCTTCGACATCAAGGACGTCTCGCCGTCGGCGGCGGTGTTCGACCACACCAAGCTGCTGTGGCTGTCGCAGGAGTACCTCAAGCGCATGGACGGGCCGACGCTGGCCGAGCGCCTCGAGCCCTACCTGGCCCGGGCCGGGCTGGCGGTGCCCGGCGACCGGGCGTGGCTGGGGCGCGTGGCCGACACGCTGAAGGAGCGCGCCCACACCCTGACCGAGATGATCGAGGCCGGCCGCTTCTACTTCGAGCGCCCAACGCGCTACGATCCGGCCGCCGCCCAGAAGCTGTTCACGGGCGAGAGCGCCGCCCGGCTGGACCGGCTGATCCGCCGGCTGGAAGCGCTGCCGGAGTTCACGGCCCCGGCGCTGGAGGCGCTCTTCCGGGAGCAGGCGGCGGCGCTCGGCGTCAAGCTGGTGGACCTGGCACAGCCCATCCGGCTGGCCGTCACCGGCCGCACTGCCTCCCCGCCGCTCTTCGAGGTCCTGGCTCTCCTCGGCCGGGAGGAGACGCTGGCGCGGCTGCGGGCGGCCCGGGCGGCCTTGGAGGCGCGGCGGTGATCGTCCTGCTGGCCCTCCTGGGGGGCACCGCGCTGCTGCTCTACGGCATCCGGCAGAGCGGCGAGGCGCTGCAGCGGGCCACCGGCGCCCGGCTGCGGCAGCTCCTGACCGGGCTCTCGCGGCACCGGCTGCTGGCCGTGCTCTCCGGCGCCCTCGTGACCGGCCTCATCCAGTCCTCGGCCGCCACCACCCTGATGCTGATCGGCTTCGTCTCCGCCGGGCTGATGGCGTTCCGGCAGACCCTGGGCGTCATCCTCGGCGCCGACATCGGCACCACGCTCACCGTGCAGCTCATCGCCTTCAAGATCACCGATTACGCGCTGCTGCTGGTCGCCCTCGGGTTCGTGACCACGGCCGTCGCCCGCCGGCGGACGCTCAAGGACGTGGGCCAGGCCGGTCTGGGGCTGGGCCTCATGTTCCTCGGCCTCAAGGTGATCCTGGAGGGCGTGGCTCCGCTGCGCGACAACCCGCTGGCGGCGCAGGTGCTGGCCGCGCTGGCCGGCAACACGGCCATCGCCGTGGTGGCGGCGGCGGCCTTCAGCGCCCTGGTGGCCTCCTCGGCCGCCACCATCGGCGTGACCCTGGCCCTGGCCAGCGCCGGCCTGCTCGACCTGCGGGGCGCGGTGGCGATCGTGCTGGGCGCCAACATCGGCACCTGCGCCACCGCCATCATGGCCGCCGTCGGGGCCGGGGCGGAGGCGCGGCGGGTGGCCGCGGCGCATATCGGCTTCAAGCTGGGCGGCGTGGCGCTGGTGCTGCCGTTCATCGAGCCCTTCACCGCGCTGGTGGCACGGACCGCCGGCGACGTGGCCCGACAGATCGCCAACGCCCACACCTTCTTCAACGTCGGCATCAGCCTGGTCTTCCTGCCCTTCGCCGGCCTCGCCGCCCGGGTGATCGAGACCCTCATCCCGGACGACCAGCCGGGCGAGAACCCGTTCAAGACGCGCTACCTGGACGAGCGCTCGCTGAGCCAGCCCTCGCTGGCGCTGGGGCAGGCCACCCGCGAGGCGCTGCGCATGGCCGACGTCGTGCAGGGCATGTTCCGCGACGTGCCCACCGTGTTCGCCACCGACAACCAGGAGCTGCTGGAGGACGTCGAGCGCCGCGACGACCAGGTGGACTTCCTGGAGCGGGAGATCAAGCTCTTCCTGACCCGTCTGGACCGCAGCGTGATGGGATCGGACCTGTCGCGGCGCGAGATCGGGCTCATCTCGTTCATCGGCAATCTGGAGAACATCGGCGACATCATCGACAAGAACCTGATGGAGCTGGCCCGCAAGAAGTACTACCACGCCCGGCGGTTCTCGGAGGCGGGCTGGGCCGAGATCCTCGAGTTCCACGGGATGGTCGCCAAGAATCTGGAGTCGGCCATCGCCGCCTTCGCCGCCAACGACCGGGCGCTGGCCCAGCACGTGCTGGACCAGCGCCCGGTGATGCGTCAGCGCGAGCGCGAGCTGCGGGAGTCGCACCTGAACCGGCTCCGCCAGGGGCTGGCCGAGTCGCTGGAGACGTCGGAGATCCACCTGGACATCCTGACCAACCTCAAGCGCATTTCGTCGCACGTCTCCGCGCTCGTGTTCCCGATCCTCGAGGAGGTCTAGGCATGAAGAAGATCGAGGCCATCATCAAGCCCTTCAAGCTCGACGACGTGAAGGAGGCGCTGACCGAGATCGGCGTCATCGGCATGACGGTCACCGAGGTCCGCGGCTTCGGGCGCCAGAAGGGGCACACCGAGCTCTACCGCGGCTCCGAGTACACGGTGGACTTCCTGCCCAAGGTGAAGATCGAGGTGGTGGTGCCCGACCACCTGGTGGACAAGGTCGCCTCCACCATCGTCGGCGCCGCCAAGACGGGCTCGATCGGCGACGGCAAGGTGTTCGTCCTGCCGATCGACGAGGCCATCCGGATCCGCACCGGCGAGACCGGCGAGTCGGCCGTCTGAGCGACGGTCCCGGCCCGGGGGACGGCGCCCCCGGGGTCCCGATCGCGTGAGCCTGCTCGACCCCGCGGCGCTCCTCACCGCCGCCGCGCCC
>DATLZL010000279.1:0-19112 GCA_035574035.1 Binatia bacterium
CCGAGGCCGCCGCGCGCCGGGAGGAGCGGCTGCGCGAGCGGGTGCGGGCGCTGGTCGGGGAAGCCGGGCTGGACCCGGCGCGGCTGGCCGCCGAGGTCGCCCTGTGGGCGCAGAAAACGGACGTCACCGAGGAGATCACGCGCCTCGGCGCCCACCTGGACGAGCTCGGGCTGCTGCTCGACAAGGGCGGGCCGGTCGGCCGGCCCCTCGACTTCCTCATCCAGGAGCTCAACCGCGAGGTGAACACGCTGGCCGCCAAGGCCGACGACCTGGAACTGTCCCAGGCTGCGCTGGCGGCCAAGGGGATCCTCGAGAAGATGCGCGAGCAGGTCCAGAACCTTGAATAGGCGGAGGCGCGGTTGGCGATTCGTTCGGGTGCGCGGCTGGTGAACGTGGGGCATGGCAACGTCGTCGTCGCCGATCAGATCGTGGCCATCGTGGGGCTGGATTCCCTGCCCGTGAAGCGTCTGATCGAGAGCGCCAAGGGCAGCAGCAAGCTGGTGGACGCCACGGCCGGTCGGCGCACCCGGGCCGTCATCGTCACCGAGAGCGACCACCTGATCCTGTCCTCGCTGGAGCCGGCCACCCTGGCCCAGCGGCTGGCGATGGAGCGGGGCGCGGGCGATTGATCCGGCGCCGGGGCACGCTCTTCGTCGTGTCGGCCCCGTCCGGCGCCGGCAAGACCACGCTCTGCCGGGAGGCGCGCCTGCGCGTGCCGGAGCTGGCCTACTCCGTCTCGACCACCACGCGGCCGCCCCGCCCCGGCGAGCAGGACGGCGTCGATTTCTGCTTCGTGAGCCCCGAGGAGTTCCATGCCCTCCGCCAGCAGGGGGCCTTCGCCGAGTGGGCCGAGGTCCACGGCAACCTCTACGGGACCCGGGTCAGCACGCTGGAGGCGGCCCTGAGCCGGGGCCAGGACGTCCTGCTCGACATCGACACCCAGGGCGCGGCCCAGCTCCGGCGCCGATATCCGGAAGCGGTGCTGGTGTTCATCGTGGCGCCGTCGCTGCGGGAGCTCGAGCAGCGGCTGCGGGAGCGCGCGTCGGACGCCGAGCGGGAGATCGCCCGGCGGCTGGCTCGCGCCCGGGAGGAGATCGCGCTCTGGCGGTCCTATGATTACCTGCTGGTGAACCGCGACCTGAAGGAGGCGGTGGAACAGCTCACCGCGATCATCATCGCCGAGCGGGCCCGCACCAGCCGCCTGTCCCTCGTGCTGCCCGACCTCGACATTCCCGACCAGGAGGGTCCTCGCTGATGGCGTTCCCGTCGCTCGAGCAGGCGCTCAACAAGGTCTCGAACCGCTACCTGCTGGTCGTGCTGGCGGCCAAGCGCGCCCGGCAGATCAACCGGGGCGCGCCGCCCCGGGTGGAGACGCGGTACCGGAAGCCGACCAGCATCGCCCTGGAGGAGATCTCCCAGGCCAAAGTCGAGTACCGCGTCAAGGACGAGTCCGAGGCGCGGGCCTGACGTGGCGGGGCTCGACGGGCGCGAGCTGATCCTCGGCGTCACCGGGTCCATCGCCGCCTACAAGGCGGTCCTGCTGCTGCGGGACCTCGTGCGCCGGGGCGCTCGGGTGACGGTCTGCCTGACCGAGCACGCCCGGGAGTTCGTCGGGCCGCTGACGTTCCGGACGCTGTCCGGCCGGCCGGTGCTCACCAGCCTGTTCGACCCGCAGAGCGAGGCGGCGGTGGAGCACGTCGCCCTGGCCGAGCGCGCCGACGCCCTCGTCGTCGCCCCGGCCACCGCCCACTTCCTGGCCAAGGCCGCTCACGGTTTGGCCGACGACGCCCTCAGCACGCTGTTCCTCGCCGCCCGCTGCCCGGTGCTCGTCGTCCCGGCCATGGACGGCGGGATGTGGACGCACCCGGCGGTGGCGGCCAACGTCGCCCTGCTCCGCCAGCGGGGCACCACCGTGATGGAGCCCGACAGCGGCCCGCTGGCCTCGGGGCTCAGCGGTCCGGGCCGCCTGCCCGAGCCGGAGGCGATCGTCGAGGCGCTGCTCGCCCTGCTCGTCCCCGCCCGCGACCTCGCCGGCGAGCGCGTCCTGGTGACGGCCGGGCCGACGCGGGAGCCGATCGACCCCGTCCGGTTCCTCTCCAACCGCTCGTCGGGGAAGATGGGCTACAGCCTGGCCCGGGCCGCCACACGCCGGGGCGCCCAGGTGACGCTGGTCTCCGGGCCGACCGCGCTCGTTCCCCCGTCCGGCGTCGCCTTCGTCCCCGTGCAGACCGCCGAGGAGATGCGTGAAGCCGTGCTGCACCACGCGGCCGAGGCGACGATCATCATCAAGGCGGCCGCGGTGGCCGACTACCGGGCCCGGCACCCGGCGGCCACGAAGATCAAGGGCCGGCGTGAGCTCACTCTGGAGCTGACGCCGAACCCCGACATCCTGGCCGAGGTCGCGGCGCGGGCGAGCGGAGCCTTCATCGTGGGCTTTGCCGCCGAGACCGACCAGGTCCTCGCCCACGCGCGGGCCAAGCTCCAGGCCAAGAACGTCGACCTGCTGGTCGTCAACGACGTCAGCCAGGGCGGCATCGGCTTCGACGCCGAGGACAACCAGGTGCTGCTGCTCGACCGCTGGGGCGGCGAGCGCGCCCTGCCCCGCATGTCGAAAGTGGACCTCGCCGACGAGATCCTCACCCACATCCTCGCCCTGCGGGCTGCCGCCCGCGGCGCCCGGGTCGCGCGCTGAGGGAGCTCCCGACCGGGCGCCCGACGTCCGAGCAACCCGGCCGGTCCGCGGCCGGCGTCGGTACCCCAGCCGCAGTGCTGGCCGAGGCCTTGGGGGTACTCGGCGCGACCGTTCGCCACCACCGCGACCTCGGCCTCACCCACCTGCCTCTGGGCGACTACCTGCTCCGGCCGCCCGAGGCGCTGGCCGCCCAGGAGCGGGCCCTGCAGGGCTGCCGCCGCTGCCGGTTGTGCGAGGGGCGCACCACCATCGTCTTCGGCGCCGGCAACCCCTACGCGGAGTTCGTCTGCATCGGCGAGGGTCCGGGAGCCGACGAGGACGCCCAGGGGCTGCCGTTCGTGGGACGGGCGGGCCAGCTGCTGACCCGCATGCTGGAGTCAGTCCAGCTCTCCCGCGACGAGTGCTATATCGCGAACTGTGTGAAGTGCCGGCCGCCCGGGAACCGCAATCCCGAGCCCGACGAGCTGGCGGCGTGCGCGCCGTTCCTGGCCGCGCAGCTGGCCGTGCTCCGGCCCAAGGTGGTGCTGGCGCTGGGCAGCGTGGCCGCGCAGTCGCTGCTCCGGACCCGCGAGCCGATCGGCAAGCTGCGCGGGCGCGTCCACCCCTTCGGCGCAGGGGTGCTCGTGCCGACCTTCCATCCCGCCTTCCTGCTGCGCAACCCCGGCCCGGAGTACAAGCGCATGGCCTGGGAGGACCTCAAGCTCGCCCGACGGGAGTACGACCGGCGCCGGACGCGGTAGATCGGTGATCGCCGACGTCGCTTTCGACCTGCCCCTGCTGCACGCCTTCTCCTACCGGGTGCCGGACGACTGGCGGCTCGAGGTCGGCCAGCGCGTGGCCGCCCCCCTGCGCGGCGGAGCGCGTACCGGCGTGGTGGTCGCGCTGGGCCAGGGGCCGGACGAGCGGCTCAAGCCGCTGGCGCGAGTCCTCGATCCGCGCCCGCTGCTGGATCCCGGCTCGTGGGACCTCGTCGGGTGGATCGCGGCCGAGAGCCTCTCCTCGTTCGGCTCCACCTGTCTGGCCCTCATGCCGCCGCCCGGGGCGGGATCGCCGCCCCTTGATCCCCGGAACCCCGCCGAGGCACCGACCGCGAACCCGAGCGCCCCACCACCCGTGAGCGGACGTCCGGGGCCGCCCCGGGTGCCGACGGCACCCAAGCTCCGGGACGAGCCACCGGAGGTCGTCGTGCTGACCGGCCCCGGCCGGGCGTCCAGGCTGCTCGACCGGCTCGCGTCCGACGGTGGTCTCGTCCTGACGCCCGACGTGGAGTCGGCCGGGCGCTGGGCGGAGCGGCTCGCGCGACTGGGGCCCGTGGCCCGCCTCGATTCGGGCGTCTCGGACGCCGAGCGGGCGCGCGGGTGGGCGGCGCTCCAGACCGGCGCGGTGCGGTTCGGCGTCGGCACGCGCTCGGCCCTGCTCGCTCCGCTCCCGTTCGGCGGCGTGCTCGCCCTAGTGGACGAGCACGACGCCGCCCACAAGCCCCCCGGCCCGCCGCGGTTGCACGCCCGCGAGATCGTCCTCGAGCGCGCACGGCGGCAGCGCCGCCCGGTCGTGCTCACCTCCGCGACGCCGAGCGTCGAGACCTGGTGGCGGGCGGACAGCGGGCTCGCCCGCCTGGAGGCGACGACGCCAGTGGAGTGGCCGTCGGTGATCGCGGCCGACACCCGGGGCATCGGGCGCCGCGAGGCGCTCACGCCGACGCTGAGCCGGGCCCTGCGGGAGACACTGGCCGCCGGGCAGCGGGCTTTCCTGGTCGTCAGCCGGCTGAGCTCGGTCCTCGGCTGCGACGAGTGCGGCCTGGTCCTGCGCTGCGCGGCGTGCGGGATCGCGCTCGCCTACTCGCCCGCCCGGCGGTCGCTGGGCTGCCGGCTGTGCGGGGCCGCCCAGCCCGTCGAGGACACCTGCCCGGCCTGCCGCGGCCGCCGGCTCACCCCGCTCGGGTGGGGCGCCGAACGGGTCGAGCACGCCGTGCGCCGCCGGTTCGCCCGGGCGCAGATCGTCCGCTACGACCCGGAGACCGCGCCGGGACGGGCGGCCGAGCGCCAGCGGGCCGCGGCGCTCGGAGCCGACGTGGTCATCGGCACGCGGGGTGCCCTCCGTCTGTTCGGGCCCCGGTCGCTCGGTCTGGCGGGGTTCATTGCCCCGGATCAGCTCCTCGGCATCCCGGACTTCCGCGCCGCCGAGCGCGTGTTCGCGCTGCTCTGGGCGGCCGCCGAGCGCGTGCGCCCGGACGGGCGTCTGATCGTGCAGTCCCGCAACGCCGGGCACTATGCCATCCAGGCGGCCGCGCGCACCGACCCGGCGACGTTCTACAAGTCGGAGCTCAAGTTCCGGGCCGAGCTCGGCTATCCGCCCTTCCGGCGGCTGGCCGTCGTCACGGTCGACGCCGGCCGGCCGGACGAGAGCGCGCGCCTGGCCGACGCCGTGTTCCGGGCGCTCGGCGGCACGGCGCGGCTCACGGTCTACCCCCCGCAGGCCGGCCGCCCCCCGCGGCGGCACCGCCTGGTCATCAAGGGACACGCCGACCTGCCGGGCGTGCTCGCCGACGCGCTGGACGGCGACGCCGCGATCGCGGCCGCCCGCTCTCGCGGTATCATGACGATCGAGGTCGATCCCGTCGAATGGCCGTCCTGACCGTTCGCCGATACGGAGACCCGGTCCTGCGCCGCCGGGCGGAGCCCGTGCGCGAGGTGACGCCGGAGATCCGGTCCCTCGTGGCCGACATGATCGACACCATGTACGACGAGGTCGGCATCGGCCTGGCCGCGCCCCAGATCGGCGTGTCGCTGCGCCTGATCGTGGTGGCCGACGACGTCAGCCGGACGGTGCGCGCGCTCGTCAATCCGGCCATCGTGGAGCAGGGCGGCAGCGTCACGGCCGAGGAGGGGTGCCTGTCCATCCCTGGAATCTTCGCCCCGGTCACCCGCGCCGCGTGGGTGAACGTCGAGGCCCTGGACCTCGACGGCCGGGCCGTGCGCCTGGAAGCGCGCGGCCTGCTGGCGCGGGTCTTCCAGCACGAGCTCGACCACCTCGACGGCGTCCTCTTCATCGACCGCCTGGAGCCTCTGGCCCGGGACCGGATCAAGCGCCGCATCAGGAAGGAGGGGCTGGCGGAGACGACACGGCCGGGCACGCCGGCCCTCTGACGCCTCCCCGCCGGCCGTTCCGAGCGGCGTCTCGATGAAGGTCCTGTTCTACGGCACGCCGGACTTCGCGCTACCCACGCTGGAGGCGCTGCTGCGCCACCACCGGGTGGTCGCGGTGGTGACCCAGCCCGACCGGCCGGCCCACCGCGGCCGGCGGCTCACGCCGCCGCCGGTGAAGCAGCGAGCGCAGGCGGCCGGGGTGCCGGTCGTGCAGCCGCCGCGGCTGCGGGACCCGGGGTGGGCCGAGCGCCTGGCCGAGTTCGCCCCCGAGGTGGCGGTCGTCGTCGCGTTCGGCCAGATCCTGCCCAAGGCGGTGCTCGACGTCCCGGCGCGCGGGTCCATCAACGTCCACGCTTCGCTCCTGCCACGCTACCGCGGGGCGGCGCCGGTGGCCTGGGCCATCATCCGGGGCGAGCGGGAGACCGGTATCACCACCTTCCAGATGGACGAGGGGCTCGACACCGGTCCGATCCTGCTCCAGCGGGCCACCGCGATCGGGCCGGAGGAGACCGCCGGCGAGCTGGCCCGCCGCCTCGCCGCCCTGGGCGCCGAGGTCATGATCGAGACCCTGGACCGTCTCGACACCCTGCAGCCGACGCCCCAGCGTCACGAAGAGGCCACGCTGGCGCCGCGGCTGCGGAAGAGCGACGGCGATCTGGACTGGGACCGGCCGGCCGTGGAGCTCGTGAACCGGGTCCGTGGCTGCAACCCCTGGCCCGGGGCGTCGGCGGTGACCGAGCGCGGCGCGCGTCTCACGATCTGGCGGGCCAGGGCCGCCGGCCGGGGGCGTCTCGGGACACCGGGCGTGCTCTGTCGCGTCGAGGGCGTCCTGGCGGTGACGACCGGCGACGGGGCCCTGGTTCCGGTCGAGGTCCAGCCGGAAAACCGACGCGCCATGCCCTGGCAGGAGTACCTGCGCGGCGCGCGCCTCGACGCCGGCGCCCGGCTGCTCCCGGGGCGCGCGGTGGACCCGGAGCAGCGCTGACCGCGCCCGCCCCGGCCCGGGTCGTCGCCGCCCGCGTGCTCGAGCGCGTCCTGACCGAAGGCGCCTTCGCCGACCTGGCGCTGGAGGCGGAGCTGAGCCGCCGCCGGCTCGGGCCGCGCGACGCCGCGCTGGCCACCGAGCTCGTCTACGGAACGCTGCGCTGGCAGCGGTATCTCGACTGGATCCTGGCTCCTCATTCCCGCCGGCGACTCGAGGCGCTCGAGCCCCGGGTGCTGGCGATCCTGCGGATGACGGCCTACCAGCTGGCCTTCCTCGATCGCGTGCCGGCGTTCGCCGCCGTGAACGACGCGGTGACCCTGGCCGGACGGCGCGCCAAGCCCGGCGCGGGCGCCTTCGTCAACGCGGTCCTCCGCTCCTTCACCGGCCGGGACCCCCGGGAGCGGGAGCCCCGCCTTCCCGCCGATCCGGTGGAGGCCCTGGCCGTGCGGAACGCGTTTCCGACCTGGCTGGCGGCGCGCTGGGCGGCGCGCTGGGGGGCCGGCGAGGCCGAGGCGCTGATGCGCGCGATGAACGAGCGGGCGCCGCTGACGCTGCGGGCCAACACGCGGCGCACGACGCGTGAGGCCCTGGCTGCGCGCCTGGCCGCCGAGCACGGGGTGAAGACTCGCCCGGCGACCTACGCGCCGGAGGGCCTCGTCGTGGTCGATCCGGCCGGCGCCCCGTCGGCCTGGCGACCGTTCACCGAAGGTCACTGCGTGGTCCAGGACGAGGCCTCCATGCTGGTGGCGCGGCTCCTGGAGCCGGCGCCAGGCGAGACGGTGGCCGACGTGTGCGCGGCGCCCGGGACGAAGACGACCCACCTCGCGCAGCTCATGGACGACCGCGGCCGGGTGCTGGCGTTCGACCCGCAGCCGGCCCGGCTGGGCCTGGTGCGCGAGGCGGCGGCGCGGCTGGGCCTCACCATCGTGAGGACCCTCGACGGCCCGGTCGAGGCCCTGGCTCCGCGGTTTCCCGCCGCCTGCGACGCCGTGCTGGTCGACGCGCCCTGCTCGAACCTGGGGGTGCTGCGGCGCAACCCGGAGGTCAAGTGGCGCCGACGGCCGGCCGACCTGCCGGCGGCCGCCGAGCGCCAGCGCGCCATCCTGGCCGCGGCCGCCCGCATGGTGAAGCCCGGCGGCCGCCTCGTCTACGCCACGTGCTCGCTGGAGCCCGAGGAGAACGAGGAGGTCGCCCGCGACTTCCTGGCCGCCCACGGCGACTTCGAGGTCGCCCCGCCGGCGACGTTCCCGCTGCCTCTCGAGCCCGAGGGCCGGCTGCGGTGCCTGCCCCACCGGCACGGCACCGACGGCTTCACCGCGGTGCGCTTCCGCCGGGGCGGCTGACGCTCTGCTAAGATGCCCGACGTGAAGATCGCGCCGTCCATCCTCTCCGCCGACTTCGCCGCGCTGGCCGAAGACATCGCCCGCGTGGAGGCGGGCGGAGCCGACCTGCTGCACGTGGACGTCATGGACGGCCGGTTCGTCCCCAACCTCACGGTGGGCCCGGTGGTGGTCGAGGCGATTCGCAAGCGCACGCGCCTGCCGCTCGACGTGCACCTGATGATCGTGGAGCCGGAGCGCTACGTCGGCGACTTCGTCCGGGCCGGAGCCGACCTGGTGACCGTGCACGTGGAGGCCGCCCCGCACCTGCAGCGGGCGCTGGCGCAGATCCGCGAGGCCGGGGCCCGCGCCGGCGCGGCGCTGAACCCGGCCACGCCCCCCGACACGATCCGCTACCTGCTGGACGACCTCGACCTGGTGCTCGTCATGTCCGTCAACCCCGGGTTCGGCGGACAGGCCTTCATCCCGGCCGTGCTTCCCAAGGTCCGCCAGGTGCGGACCTGGCTGGCGGACCGGCCGGTGGACGTGTCGGTGGACGGGGGGGTGAAGATCGAGCACGCCCGGCCGCTGGCCGAGCACGGAGCCTCCATCCTCGTCGCCGGCTCGGCCATCTTCGGGGCCCCGGACCCCGCCAGGGTCATCGGTGACATGCGCCGGGCCGCTGCCGGGGAGGGCTGACGGCCGCCGCCTGGTTGCGGTTTTTCGCGGACTTCCGTAGACTCTAGCTTTCCATGTTCGACTCGCTGAGCAGCAGACTGCAGAGCGTCTTCGACCGGCTGGCCGGCCGGGGCCGGCTCACCGAGGACAACATCCAGGAGGCGCTGCGGGAGGTCCGGGTCGCGCTGCTCGAGGCCGACGTCAACTTCAAGGTCGTGCGGACGTTCACCGAGCAGGTCCGCGCCCGGGCCGTGGGGCAAGACGTGCTCCAGTCCCTCACCCCCGCCCAGCAGGTGGTCAAGATCGTCCACGACCAGCTGGTGGAGCTGCTGGGCGGCAGCGGCCACCGGCTGGCGCCCGCGCCGCACCCTCCGACGATCGTCATGCTGATCGGCCTGCAGGGGTCGGGCAAGACCACGACGGCGGCGAAGCTGGCCCGCCTCTACGCCAAGCAGGGGCAGCACCCGATCCTGGCCGCGGCCGACACGTACCGGCCGGCGGCCCAGGATCAGCTCCGGACGCTGGGCGCGCAGCTGGACATCCCGGTCGTGACCGGCCCCGGTCGGACGCCGCTCGAGATCTGCCGTGCGGCCCGGGCGGCCGCCGCCGAACGCGGGCTCACCCCGCTCATCCTCGATACCGCCGGGCGGCTGCACATCGACGAGGCGATGCTGGAAGAGCTGCGGGCGATCCGGGCCGAGATCAAGCCCCACCACGTCCTGCTGGTGGTGGACGCCATGACGGGGCAGGACGCGGTCACGGTGGCCGAGCGGTTCAACGAGGCGGTCGGGATCGACGCGGTCGTGCTGACGAAGATGGACGGCGACGCCCGCGGGGGCGCCGCCCTCAGCGTACGGGCGGTGACCGGGCGGCCCATCGCCTTCGTGGGCACCGGCGAGAAGGTGGACGCCCTGGAGCCCTTCCACCCCGACCGGGTGGCCTCGCGCATCCTGGGCATGGGCGACGTGCTCTCGCTGGTCGAGAAGGCCCAGGAGGCGGTGGACCAGCAGAAGGCGGCCGAGCTGGTGCGCAAGCTCCGGGACGACGCCTTCACCCTGGAAGACTTCCGGGAGCAGCTCGAGCAGCTGCGCCGCATGGGCCCCCTCGACCAGATCCTCGGCATGCTGCCGATCGGGCGCTGGCTCAAGGGCGCCCCGGCCGAGCTCGACGCCGAGCAGGCCGATCTCGGGCGGTTCGACGCCATCATCAGCTCCATGACGCCCGAGGAGCGCCGCCGGCCGGAGATCATCAACGGCAGCCGTCGCCAGCGCATCGCGCGCGGCAGCGGCACCACGGTCCAGGACGTGAACCGGCTGCTCAAGCAGTACGCGCAGCTCCGGAAGATGATGCGACAGTTCAAGGGCATGGAGGGCCGGATGCCGAAGCTCCGGCTGCCGGGCCTCCCGCCCGGAAGGGGGTGACGGAGTGGTTTCCATTCGACTGCGGAGGATGGGGTCCAGCAAGCGGCCGAGCTACCGGGTGGTCGTCGCCGACTCGCGGTCGCCGCGCGACGGGCGGTTCATCGAGATCATCGGCCATTACAACCCGTTGACCGATCCCCCCACCGTGAAGATCGACCGCGAGAAGGCGCGGGCCTGGATCGCGCGCGGCGCGCAGCCGTCGAACACGGTGCGGCGGTTGCTGGAGAACGTGCAGGAAGGCGTGTAGGCGCCCGGGCGCCGGCGCCGTGGGAGTGGCGGTTCCGATGCGGGAGTTGGTGGAGACGATCGCGAAGGCCCTGGTCGACGACGTGGACAGTGTGAGAGTGAGCGAGGTGGAGGGCGAGAACGTGACCGTGATCGAGCTGCGGGTGGCGCAGTCCGACCTGGGAAAGGTCATCGGCAAGCAGGGGCGGACCGCCCGCGCCATCCGGACGATCCTCAACGCCTACGCCACCAAGCTCAAGAAGCGGGCGGTCCTCGAGATCATTGAATAGCGACCGGGAGCGGCTCGTGGTGATCGGCGAGATCCTCCGGCCGCACGGGCTCCGGGGCGAGGTCCGGGTGGCCCCGCTCACGGACCGCCCCGAGCGCTTCTCGGCTCTCAACCGCTGCATCCTCTGGGAGCCGGCCGGGGACGTCCGGGAGCCGCGGCGGGTCACCGGCGCCCGGCAGCAGGGCGAAGTGGTCGTGCTCGCCCTGGAGGGATGCGCCTCGGCCGAGGAGGCGGCGGCGCTGGCCGGGCGGCTGGTGACCGTGCCGGAGCCGGAGGCGCTGCCGCCGGGCCCGGGCCGGTTCTACCCGTGGCAGCTCGAGGGCGCGCGGGTGACGACCGAGGACGGTCGCGAGGTCGGACGCGTGGTCCGGATCGAGCCGGCGCCGGCCCAGGACCTCTGGGTGGTCGCGGCGGACGACCGCGAGCACCTCGTCCCGGCGGTGCCGGAGATCGTCGTCGACGTGGACGTGCGGGCAGGCCGGGTGGTCATCCGGCCTCCCGAGGGCCTGCTGGACCTGTGACGGATGCGGATCGACATCGTGACCTTGTTTCCGGCCATGGTCGAGGCTCCGCTCCGGGAATCCATCGTGGGGCGGGCCCGGGCCCGCGGGCTCGTTGACATCCGGGTGGTCGATCTCCGAGACTACGCCCAGGGCAGGCACCGCGTCACCGACGACGCCCCGTTCGGGGGCGGCGACGGGATGGTGCTCAAGCCCGAGCCGCTGTTCGCCGCCGTCGAGGCGCTGCGCACTCCCGAGGCCCGCGTGATCCTGATGGATCCGCGCGGCCGCCTGTTCACCCAGACGGTGGCGCAGGAGCTGGCCGCGGCCCGGCACTTGATCCTGCTGGCCGGCCGGTACGAGGGCGTGGACGAGCGGGTGGCCGAGCACCTGGTGGACGAGTCGCTGTCGATCGGCGACTACGTCCTCACCGGCGGCGAGCTGCCGGCGCTGGTGGTGACCGACGCCGTGGTCCGGCTCCGGCCGGGCGTGCTCGGGGCCGAGGGCGGCGCCGAGCGGGAGTCGTTCGCCGACGGGCTGCTCGAGCCGCCGCAGTACACGCGGCCGGCGGAGTTCCGGGGCATCCGGGTCCCCGAGGTGCTGCTGAGCGGCGACCACGCCCGCATCGCGGCCTGGCGGCGGACTCAGGCGATCTACCGCACGTGGCGGAGCCGGCCCGACCTGCTGGCGCGGGCGCGGCTGACGGCGGCGGAGCGCGAACTGGTGGAGCGGTTCGAACGGGGCGAGAAGCCCCAGTAGGCAAGCTTGTGGCGCGACTCGGCCGCGGCGAGTTGCCCGAGTCGGAACAGGAGAGGGGCGAGGTCATGGACGCGATCCGGCTGGTGGAGGCAGGACAGATCAGGAAGGACCGGGACGTTTTCGGTCCCGGCGACACCGTGCGCGTGCAGGTCAAGGTGGTCGAGGGCGAGAAGGAGCGCACTCAGGCCTTCGAGGGTGTCGTCATCCGGAAGCGCGGCGAAGGGGCCAAGGCGTCCTTCACCGTGCGGCGGATCTCGTACGGCGTGGGCGTCGAGCGCACCTTCCCGCTGCACTCGCCGCGCATCGAGCGCATCGAGGTGGTGCGGCGCGGACGCGTCCGGCGGGCCAAGCTCTACTACCTGCGCAAGCTGGCCGGCAAGGCGGCCCGCCTGCGGGAGAAGCGAACGGTCCAGGTCCCGGCGGTCGTCGCGGAATCCTGATCGCGCTCGGGGCGGCCGTGACCCCGCCGACGGCGCCGTACCGGTACGAGAACCAGGCGTGGCGGGCCGGGGCGGTCCACGTGGCCGGCCTCGACGAGGCCGGGCGCGGGCCGCTGGCCGGCCCGGTGGTGGCGGCCGCGGTCGTCATCGCGCCGGACCGGCGGATCCGCCGCCTGGCCGACTCGAAGGTCCTGACGCCCGAGCGCCGCGCCGCCCTCTACGACCTCATCCGTGAGCGCGCCGTGGCGGTCGGTGTCGGCGTCGTCGACAACCTGACCATCGACCGGATCAACATCCTGCAGGCCACCCGGCTGGCGATGCTCGAGGCGGTGCGCGGCCTGAGCGTGGTCCCCGATCTGATCATCACCGACGCCGTCGCCCTGCACGGGCTGCCGTGTCCGCAGCGGAACCTGATCGACGGCGACGCCCGGTGCGCCACCGTGGCCGCGGCCTCCATCGTCGCCAAGGTCACCCGGGACCGCCTCATGATGGAGGCCGACCAAGCTTTTCCCGAGTACGGCTTCGCCCGCCACAAGGGCTACGCCACCGCCGAGCACCTGGCGGCGCTCGACCGCCACGGCCCCTGCCCCCTCCACCGCCGGAGCTTCATCACGCTCTGGAAGCAGGGCGAGCTCTTCCCGGTGGCGGCGACCGAGGACTGAGCGCCCCGAGCACCGTCTGAAATCCTCCACGCTTTCGCGGGCCGGCCGGGCGGGTGTACACCCGCGGGAGTGGACGCTCGACAGGTCGTGGGCCGGGTCGCCGAGGACGCCGCCGCCGAGGCGCTCCGCCGGGCCGGCCTGAAGGTCGTCGCCCGCAACGTCCGCCTGCCCCAGGGCGAGATCGACCTGGTGTGCCGGGACGGCGAGCGCTGGGTGTTCGTCGAGGTCAAGTGCCGGCGGGCGGACTGGGGTGACGCGCCGGCCGCGGCCATTTCGTGGACCAAGCGCCGGCGGCTCGTGCGGCTCGCCCAGCACTACCTCAGGTGGAAGGCTCGGGGGGATGCGCCCTGCCGGTTCGATGTCGTCGGCGTGACGCTGCACGCCGACGGACGCGCCGAGTGCCGTCACATCCCGGGCGCCTTCGACGCCACCGACCTGCTCTGAGGCCGGTGGAGCCCAGCCGCCCACGGTTCCTGCGGCCGCCGACCGCGTGGTCGCCAGACCCCCCGGCCGATGCCCGCGCCTGGCGGCCACGGGGGTCGGCTGGGGGTCGCAGCGACCCGTCGCCGCCGCGTGCCAGCGGACCCCGCGCGCCGGTGGAGCCCAGCCGCCCACGGTTCCTGCGGCCGCCGACCGCGTGGTGGCCAGACCCCCCGGCCGACCCCGTGGCCCCCGGGGACACGCCCCACGCGTGGGGTACAATTCGCACCCGTGCTCATCCAGTGGGACGCCTACCGGACCGCGCTCGACTCGATCGCCCAGGCGGTCGGCCGCACGCCGCTCGTCCGCCTGCAGCGGGTGACGGCCGGCATCACCCCGCCGGTCTACCTGAAGCTCGAGTGGTACGGCCCCACCGGGAGCCTTAAGGACCGCATCTACCTGCACATGTTCCAGCGGGCCGAGGCCCGGGGGGACCTCAAGCCCGGCATGCGCGTGCTGGAGTGCTCGACCGGCAACGCCGGCATCGCCTGCGCCTTCGTGGCCGCCGTCAAGGGCTACCCGTGCACGATCGTCATGCCCGAGGGCATGAGCGAGGAGCGCAAGAAGATCATGCGCGCCTACGGCGCCGACCTGGTCTTCACCCCGGGCGGCGAGAGCGACGTGGACCTGGCCCTCCAGCGCCTGGAAGAGATCCGCGCCGGTGACCCGACCGGGTACTGGGTCCCCGGCCAGTTCACCAACGCCGACAACGTCGAGGCCCACTACCGGACGACCGGCCCGGAGATCTGGGAGCAGTGCGGCGGCCTCGTGGGCGCCTTCGTGGCCGCCCAGGGCTCGGGCGGCACGCTGACCGGCGTGGGCCGCTACCTGCGCGAGCGGGACGACCGGGTCCGGCTCTACGCGGTGGAGCCGGAGGAGTGCGCCCTGCTGTCGCGCCGGGCCTGGGGCCCACACGGCATCGAGGGCATCGGCGACGGCTTCATCCCCGACAACCTGGACGTGTCGCTCCTGGACGGCGTCATCACGACCACCACCGCCGAAAGCCTGGCCATGGCCCGGCGGCTGGCCGCCGAGGAGGGCATCTTCTGCGGCATCTCGACCGGGTGCAACGTCGCGGCGGCGCTCAAGCTCGCCCGCCGCCACCCCGGCCTCACCTCCATCGTGACCATGGCCAACGACACCGGGCAGCGCTACTTCACCACCGCGCTCTGCGGCGAGAGCAAGCCGGTGCACGTCCCGGAGCGCGAGCACCCGATGGACCCGCGGACGCGCGAGCAGCTGGACCGCTACCAGGCCCGCTGGGAGATCCTGTCCTGAACCCGGCCGAGTACGACTTCGTCGCCGCCCGCCGGCGGCTGGAGCGCAAGCCCAAGTCGGCGGGCGACAAGCTGACGACCGTGGAGGAGGCGACGGCCCGGGTGCGGGACGGCGACCTCGTCGTCGCCGGCGGCTGCCTCTTCTCCCGCACGCCGATGGCCCTGGTGCGGGAGATCCTGCGCCAGCGGCGCCGCGGCCTGACCCTGGTCCGGAACCTCATGTGCACCGAAGGCGAGCTCATGATGGTGGCCGGCGCCGTCAGCCGGGTGGTCACCGCCTGGATGTCCATCGGGCTGCCGTGGGGCGTCTCGAAGATCATGCGCGAGTTCGTGGAGAGCGGCGCGGTCGCCTTCGAGGAGTGGAGCCACCTGGCGCTCGGCCTCCGCCTGCGCGCGGCGGCCATGGGGGTGCCGTTCCTGCCCTCGCTGACGATGCTGGGCTCCGACCTGGCCGCCGTGCAGGGACTCCGGACGGTCGAGGACCCGTACACCGGTGAGCGCCTGGCCGCGGTGCCGGCGCTGTTCCCCGATGTCGCGCTCCTGCACGCCCACCGGGCCGACCGCTTCGGCAACGCTCAGATCGACGGCTACCCGCACATGGACGCCGACATGGCGCGCGCGGCCCATACGGTGCTGGTGACGGCCGAGGAGATCGTGCCCGAGGGGGAGATCCGTGCCCATCCCGACCGCACGGTGATCCCGGGCTTCCTGGTGGACGCCGTCGTGCTCCAGCCCTTCGGGTCGTTCCCCCACGAGTGCTACGGGCTCTACGAGGCCGACTTCGACCACTTCCAGGACTACACCGACGCCATCGCCGCCCGCGGGACCAAGGCGGTGGCCGAGTACCTCGACCGCTACGTGTACGAGCCGGCGACGTTCGACGACTACCTGGACCGGTTCGGCGGCGAGCGCCTGACCCGTCAGCAGCGACGGGCGCGCGAGCTCACCTCGGCGGGGCCCTCGACGGCCCCTTCCCATACCTCCCCCGGCGGGTCGCGCGGGGAGCGCCCGCGCTCGAACGAAGCCGGCGCCGCATCGCGGCGCCCGGAGGGCGCATGAGCGTCGACTACACCCCGGCCGAGCTGCTGGCGGTGATGGGCGCGCGGCAGCTGCGCGACGACACGACGGTCTTCGCCGGCGTCGGGATCCCGCTGCTGGCGGCGGCGCTCGCCCAGCAGCGGCACGCACCGCGGCTGACCATGGTCATCGAGGGGGGCATCATCGGCCCCCGGATCAAGCCGGGGCGCCTGCCCATCTCGACCAACGAGATGCGGGCCGCCTACCGGGCCCAGATGCTGCCCGGCATCACCGACACGTTCCTGTTCGCCCAGCGGGGCTTCCTCGACTACGGCTTCATGGGCGGCGCCCAAGTCGACCGCTACGGCAACGTCAACACGACCGTGCTCGGCCCGGACTATCACCGGCCCAAGGTGCGGCTGCCCGGCACCGGCGGCGCCAACGACATCGCCTCGCTCTGCCGGGAGGTCATCATCCTCACGCCGCACGAGCGCCGTCGCTTCGTCGAGCGCGTGGACTTCGTGACCAGTCCCGGCTGGCTCCGCGGCGACGGCTCCCGGACGGCCGCCGGCCTCCGGTTCGGCGGAGTGTCGCGCGTGGTGACCACGCTGGGGATCTTCGGGTTCGACCCCAACACGCGCCGGATGCGAGTGGAGGCGCTCCACCCCGGCGTCGGTCTGGACCAGGTCCGCGAGCAGACCGGCTTCGAGCTGCTGGTGGCGCCCGACCTCGCCACCACCGAGCCGCCGCGGGCCGACGAGCTCGCGGGGCTCCGCGCCCTCGATCCCGACCGCCGGTTCCTCGGATGACGCGCTGGGGACTCGCCATCCGGAACTTCGTCGGGCCGACCGAGACGCCCGAGGTGGAGGCGATCCTGGCCTACGCCGAGCGGGCGGAAGCGCTCGGCTTCGAGTCCCTCTGGGCCTGGGACCACGTGATCCTGGGCGTCGATCCGGCCTTCCCGATCCTCGACGCGGTCGGCATCCTGACCGCCATCGCCGCCCGCACCACGCGCATCCGGCTCGGCACCGGCGTCCTGGTCCTGCCGCTGCGCAACCCGACCGTGGCCGCCAAGTCGCTCTCGACGCTGGACGTCATCTCCGGCGGCCGCCTGATCCTCGGCGTGGCCGCCGGCTGGTACGCCCGCGAGTTCGATGCCGTGGGCGTGCCGTTCAAGCAGCGGGGACGGCTGTTCGAGCGGAACCTCGAGATCCTGACCCGGCTCTGGACGGAGGACCGGGTGACGCTCCGGGCCGACGAGATCAACCTCCGGGAGGCAGTCATGCGCCCCCGGCCGGTGCAGCGGCCCCGGCCCCCGATCCTGATCGGGGGCTACGTGGACGCCGTGCTACGGCGGGTGGCGACCATGGGCGACGGCTGGCTGACGTACTTCTACACGCCCGAGTCCTACCGGCGGTCGTGGGAGAAGATCGTCGGCTTCGCCCGCGAGGCGGGCCGCGACCCGGCCGCGCTCACCGGCACCAACCAGCTGGCCATCTACGTCGGCCGGTCTCGCGCCGAGACCGAGGCGCCCCTCCGCCACTGGCTGCAGACGGAGTGGGACGTCGCAGCCTGGAGCGAGTCCACCATCGAGCACGCCATCCGGGGCAGCGTGGAGGAATGCGTCGAGCAGCTGCGCGCCCACGTGGCGACCGGCGTGGACCGGATCATCCTGATCCCCTACCGCTACGAGCCCGAGCAGGTCGAGATTGTCGCCAAGGAGGTCATCCCACGACTGACCTGAGCGAGCGCCGGGCGCTCTTCGAGCGGGTGCTGGCGCCGGAGCCCGGCCGCACGGCCCGGCTGGTGGTGGACATGCCGCGCGGGTTCGTCGAGCCCGGCCAGGCGCTGGAGGTCCCGGCCGCCCGCGAGATCATCCCCGCCATCCAGCGCCTGCTCGCGGTCTTCCGGGACAAGGGCCTGCCGGTGGTCTTCTCGGGGTTCGTCTACAGCCCGCGGGTGCCGCTGCTGGTCGGCGAGCTGCACCCCGAGCACCGGCCGGCCGTCCTCGAACTGCCTGGAAGGCGACCCCAGCGCACAGACCATCGGCGCGCTCCAGCCGGCGCCCGGCGAGCTGGTGGTCCGCAAGCACTGGTACGACGCCTTCGCCGGCAGCCCCCTGGACGGAGCGCTCCGGGCCCGCGGAGTGACCTCGCTCGTCGTGACCGGGACCATGACGGACGTCTGCGTGCTGGCCACGGTCGTCGGAGCCTTCAACCGCGAGTACCGCGTCACCGTCGTCGAGGACGCGGTGGCGACGCTGGGGCCGGAGATCCAGCAGGCGACCCTGGACGTCATTGGCCGGGCCTACGGCCGTGTCGTATCCTCCAAGCAGGTCATCGACCAGATCGCCGCCTGGTGAGGTCGCGCCCATGAGCCAGCTGCTCCGGTTCTCCGGCATCATGCCCGCCAACCTTCTGCCCTTCACCGCCGACCTGGAGATCGACGAGCCGGCCTACCGGCGACACCTGCGCTGGCTGGCCGACACGCCGGGCGTGACGGGCCTCGTGGCCAACGGGCACGCCGCCGAGGTGTCATCGCTGGACCGAGAGGAGCGCCGCCGCGCGCTGGCCATCGCCCTCGACGAGGTGGGCGACCGGTGTCCGGTCGTGGCCGGCGTCTACTCCGACGGCACCCGGGAGGCCGTTGCCCTGGCCCTGGACGCCAAGCGCCTGGGTGCGGCCGGCGTCCTCGTCTTCCCGCCGACGCTGTTCATGTGGGGCGCCCAGCAGAAGCCCGAGATGGTTGTCCGTCACTTCGCCGAGATCGCCGAGCGGGCCGACCTGCCGATCATCGTCTTCGAGTACCCGCCGGCCTCCGGCATCGGCTACGCGCCCGAGACTCTGGCCCGGCTGTGCGAGATCCCCCAGGTGGCCGGCGTGAAGGACTGGTCGAACGACATCGTGGCCTTCGAGCGGAACCTCCGCGCGGTCCGTGCCACCGGCCGGCCGGTGGCGGTCCTGTCGTCGTTCACGCAGTCGCTGATGGCCACGTTCTTCCTCGGGGCCGACGGCGCCATCTCGGGTATGGGCAGCGTCGTCGCCGACCTGCAGGCCGAGCTCTTCGTTGCCTGCCAGAAGGGCGACGTGGAGGAGGCGCGCCGCCTCAACGACCGGCTGGAGCCGCTGGTCCGGGTGTTCTACGCCGCACCGTTCGTGGACATGCACAACCGCATGAAGGAGGCCCTCGCCCTGCTCGGCCGCCTGGCGGCCGCCCACGTCC
>DATLZL010000280.1:0-4238 GCA_035574035.1 Binatia bacterium
CGCCCGCCTGCGCGAGGTCCTCCACCTCGACGACCCGGCGCCGCGGCTGGCGCTCGCGCTGGCGGTGGGCGTGTTCGTCGGCTGCACGCCGTTCTGGGGCATCCAGACCGTGCTGTCGCTGGGCGTCGCGCTGGTCTTCCGACTCAACCGCGTGGCGACCGTGGCCGGCACCTGGCTCAACCTGCCCTGGATCGCCCCGCTGGTGTACGGGGCGGCGCTGAAGATCGGCACCCTCATCGTCCCCGACCCGAGCGGCGTCCGCGAGGCCTGGCTGGCCTACCTCCTCGCACATCCCGGGCGGGTGGGATGGCACGACGTGCGGGTGCTGCTGACGGAGATCTCGGCCCCGCTGCTGGTGGGCACCACGGTGGTGGGGCTGGCCGCAGCGGCCGTCACCTACGTGGTCGCGCTCCGGCTCATCAGCGCCCGCCGGCGGACCCGGGCCACCTCCCACCGCCGGGCCGCCTGAGGCGCGCCGCGGTATCATCGGCCTGCCGAACCGCCAAGGAGCCTGACCATGACCGTACGCAAAGCCGTCTTCCCGGCCGCCGGCCTCGGCACCCGTTTCCTGCCCGCCACGAAGGCGCAGCCCAAGGAAATGCTGCCGCTGGTCGACAAGCCGACGATCCAGTACGTGGTCGAGGAGGCCGTGGCCTCCGGGCTCGACCAGATCGTCATCGTCACCGGCCGCAACAAGCGGGCGATCGAGGACCACTTCGACGCCGCGTTCGAGCTCGAGTACTACCTGAACGACCGCGGCAAGGTCGAGGAGCTGACCCAGATCAAGACCATCTCCGAGCTGGCCTCCGTGTGCTACGTGCGCCAGAAGGAGCCGCTCGGCCTCGGCCACGCCATCCTCTGCGCCCGCTTCCTGGTGGGGCGGGAGCCGTTCGCCGTCTTCCTCGGCGACGACATCATCGGCGGGGCGCCCGTGCCCTGCATGCGCCAGCTGCTCGACGTCTTCGCCCGCTACGGGCACCCGGTGATCGCGGTCGAGCGGGTGCCGCGCGAGCGCATCCAGCAGTACGGGGTGATCGCGGCCCGGCCGGTCGACGGCGCCGGCGGGCGCGTGTGGGAGATCACCGACCTGGTGGAGAAGCCCCGGCCCGAGCAGGCCCCGTCCGATCTCGCCATCATCGGCCGCTACGTGCTGACGCCGGACCTGTTCGACCTGCTGGCCGAGACCGCCCCCGACGGCCGGGGGGAAATCCAGCTGACGGACGGGCTGCGCCGCCTGCGACAGCGGCGGCCGATGTACGCGGTGGAGTTCGAGGGCAAGCGCTTCGACACCGGCGACAAGCTCGGCTTCCTCAAGGCGACCGTGGAGTTCGCCCTGGCCCGGCCCGACCTGGCCGACGACTTCCGCGCCTACCTGCGCTCTCTCCGGCTCTGAGCGACGGGCGCCGGACGGCCTGGTCCGGTTCTCGCCGGTCGCGATGGGGGTTGCCGCTCCGCCCGGATCCGGGTTAGCCTCCGGCCGCCCCGGCCCGGGGCGATTGACACCCTGACTTCCGGGAGGTCGCCCATGCCACGACGCCTTCTCCTCGTCCTCCTCCTGGTGACTGTGGTCCTCGCCGCAACCGACCCGACCAGCGCGCCGGGCGGGCCGCCGCCGGCCTACTTCGTGGACCCGGCGAAGCTGCCGTTCGACGCGCTGCCGGGAACCTCGACCACGCGCTACTGGGGAATCCACAACGGCGCCGGCTACCGGATCGAGGTGCCGGACAACTGGAACGGCGAGCTCGTACTCTACGCCCACGGCTTCCGGGGCACCGGGCTCGAGCTCACCGTCAGCAACCCGCGCATCCGCCGCTACCTGGTCGAGCACGGCTACGCCTGGGCGGCGTCGTCGTACAGCAAGAACGGGTACGACGTGAAGCAGGGGGTGAAGGACACCCACGCCCTGGGCCAGTTCTTCCACGGACTGGTCGGCCGTCCCCGCCGCACCTGGATCACCGGACACTCGATGGGCGGCCACATCACCGGCGTGGCCATCGAGCAGTACCCGGAGGCCTACGCCGGGGCGCTGCCGATGTGCGGGGTGATGGGGGACAACGAGCTCTTCGACTACTTCCTGGATTTCAACCTGGTGGCCCAGGCCCTGGCCGGTGTGCCGGCGGAGTTCCCGTTCCCGCCCGACTACGGGACGGCGGTCGTCCCGGCGGTGCGGGCGGCGCTCGGGTCGCCCTACCCGACGAACCTGAACGCCAAGGGTCTGGCGCTGCTCGGCGTCACCCAGAACATCTCCGGCGGGCCGCGTCCGGCCTTCCTGCTGTCGTTCGCCGTGTGGGGGAACTTCCTGTTCACCGTCGGGGTGACCGGCGGCGACATCGGCGTGGCGCCGGGCAACGTCCAGGGCAACACCGACACCGTGTACCAGATCGACAGCGACCCGGCCCTGTCCCCGGAGGAGCTCGCGCTGAACGCGGCCGTCCTGCGGGTGGCCCAGGACCCGCAGGGACGTCACCCGGACGGTCTGGCGAACATTCCTCCGATCAGTGGTCGGCTACCGGTGCCGGTCCTCAGCCTGCACACGATCGGCGACCTCTTCGTGCCGCTGTCCATGCAGCAGATCTACGCCCGGCGCGCCGCCGCCCAGGGCCGCGCCGACCTCTTGGTGGTCCGCGCCATCCGCGACCATGGCCACTGCGCGTTCGCCGTGGCCGAGGAGGAGCGGGCCTTCGCGGACCTGGTGAACTGGGTCGTCAACGGCGTCAAGCCGGAAGGCGACGACGTCCTGGATCCGGCGGTGGTGGCGGATCCGAACTTCGGCTGCCGGTTCTCGGTCCCCGGTCACGCCGGCTACCCCTCGTGCCCGTAGCCGCCGAGGGGCGGCCGGTTCGTTGACTTGCCGGGAGGCGTCTGCCAGAATTTCGCGAACTTCCGGGCTCGCTCGGGAGTCCGCGATGACCGCGCCGAAGCGTCCGTTCCACACCGCGCTGGACGCCGACATCAAGTCCGGCGAGGTCTCCGACGTCTACTTCGCCCGCACGGTGGAGATCCTGCGCCACCGCGGCGACCGCCAGCGGGTGAAGGCGGAGGTCTACCTCAAGAGCTTGCCCGAGGACTGGCACTGGGGCGTGCTGGCCGGCATCCAGGAGGTGGCCGGCCTGCTCGAGGGGCTGCCGGTGGACGTCCGGGCGATGGACGAGGGGACGCTCTTCGGCCCCTACCAGCCGGTGCTGGTCGTCGAGGGGACCTACGTCGAGTGGGCGCAGTACGAGACGGCGCTGCTGGGGCTGCTCTGCCAGGCGTCGGGGATCGCCACCAAGGCCGCCCGCTGCAAGAAGGCGGCCGGCGAGCGCCAGGTGATCTCCTTCGGCGCCCGCCGCATGCATCCCGCGCTGGCGCCCATGATCGAGCGCAACGCCTTCATCGGCGGCTGCGACGGCGTGGCGGTGACGAAGTCGGCCGAGCTGATCGAGGCCGATCCGATGGGGACCATCCCGCACGCGCTGGTGCTGGTGATCGGGGACACCGTCGAGGCCCTGCGGGCGTTCCACGAGGTGGTGGACCGCAAGGTCCGCCGGGTGGCGCTCATCGACACGCTCCAGGACGAGAAGTTCGAGGCCATCCGGGTGGCCCAGGCGCTCGGCAAGGACCTCTACGCGGTACGCCTGGACACGCCCTCGTCGCGCCGGGGGGACTTCTACCGCATCATCGAGGAGGTCCGCTGGGAGCTCGACCTGCGCGGATTCGAGCACGTCCGGATCATCGCCTCCGGCGGCATCGACGAGTACGAGATCCGCCGGCTCAACCCGCTGGTGGACGCCTACGGCGTCGGCACCTCGATCGCCAACGCCCCGGTGCTCAACTTCGCCCTGGACATCATGGAGATCGAGGGCCGGCCGATCGCCAAGCGCGGCAAGTGGTCGGGCGCCAAGGAGGTGTTCCGCTGCCGGGGCCGGTGCCGGACGACCGTCGTCGTTCCGGCCGGCCGGACGCCCGCCCCCTGCGCCTGCGGCGGGCCCTGGGAGGCGCTGCTCAAGCCGCTCGTGGCCGCCGGCCGCGTCGTGCGCGACCTGCCGCCGCCCCGCGTCATCCGCGAGTACGTGCTGGAGCAGCTGGCCGCCGTGGAGCTCGACGCCGCCGACCGGCCCGGGCTCCGGCAGGACTTCTGAGCATGGCCATCCTCGACGACATCGTCCGCGACAAGCGCGCCGAGCTGGCGGCGCGCCGGCGGGAGCGGTCCCCGGCCGAGCTCGTGGCCGATTGCCGGGCCCGGCCCCCGGCGCGCG
>DATLZL010000281.1:0-3873 GCA_035574035.1 Binatia bacterium
GGGCAGGGTCGGCCTTCTTCATCAGGATCGCGAAGTAGAGGCCGGCCGGCCCGCCGCCGATCGAGACGATCCTCACGACCGGCGATTGTACCGGACCGGACTTGACGGCGGGGGCCGCCGGTGGTCAGGTTGGCGATCGGAGGTGATGACGATGGCACGCCACGCCTGGCTGCCGCTCCTGCTTCTGGCCGCCTCGCTCCCCCTGGCTACGGCCGACGCCGAGGAGCGCGTGTCCGGGACGGTCCTGAGCGTGGACCGGGCGGCGGGGGTCCTGGTCGTCGAGGAACTGACCGCTTCCGCCGGTCCCACGCCCACCCCGGCCCAGCGCCGGTTCACGCTGGCGCCGAACGCGACGGTGAGCCTGGTGCGCCGGGCGCCCGACACCCCGGCCGGCTGGCCCTACGGCTACGCCGCCACCCCGCTGAGCGTCGAGGACCTGCGGCCCGGAGACTTCGTCACCGTGACGTTCGTGCGCGACGGCGACCGGCGGCTGGCCCGGCTGGTCTCGGTGGTGCGCCCCCAGCAGGAGGGCAGCGCGGCCGTGCGCTGACGCCCGGCCCCGGCGCCGGCTCCAGGGCCGGCGTACAATCCGGGGACGTGCCCGAGTTCGTCTCGTTCGTCCAGCGCTGGTTCGGCGAGACGTTCGCCGAGCCGACGCCGCCGCAGCAGGCGGGCTGGGAGGCGATCGCCGCCGGCCGGGACACGCTGATCGTCGCCCCGACCGGTTCCGGCAAGACGCTGGCCGCGTTCCTCTGGACCCTCGACCACCTCCACCGGCTCGCGATCGAGGGCCGGCTCGAGGACCGCGTCCACGTCGTCTACGTCTCGCCGCTGCGGGCGCTGAACAACGACATCGAGAAGAACCTGCGGGCCCCGCTGGCCGGCCTCCGGGCGGCGGCGACGGCCGAGGGCCACCGGCCGGCCGAGATCCGGGTCGCCGTGCGCACCGGGGACACGCTGGCCGCCGCCCGCCAGGCCATGACCCGCCGGCCGCCGCACATCCTGATCACCACGCCGGAGTCGCTCTACATCCTGCTCACCGCCGAGCGCTTCCGGCCGGCGCTGGCCGGCGCGCGCTTCGTGATCGTGGACGAGGTCCACGCGCTGGTCGGCAACAAGCGCGGCGCCCACCTGGCGCTCTCCCTGGAACGCCTGGAGGCCCTGGCCGCCGCCCGCCCGGGCGCCGAGCGGCCGCAGCGCATCGGCTGCTCGGCCACCGTCCACCCGGTGGAGGAGGCGCTGGCCTTCCTCACCGGCGCCGGCGGGCGCGACCCGGTCGTGGTCGACGCCGGCCTGGCCCGCCCGCTCGACCTCGGGGTGCTGGCCCCGGTGGACGACTTCCTCACCACGCCGAGCGACACCATCTGGGAGGCCGCGCTCCAGCAGGTGGCCGAGCTGGTGGCCGAGCACCGCACGACGCTCGTGTTCGCCCAGTCCCGCCGCGCTGCCGAGCGCCTGGCCCGCGACCTCAACGACCGCCTGGGCGAGGGCCGGGTGGCGGCCCACCACGGCTCGCTCTCGCGCCGCGCGCGCCTGGAGGCCGAGAACCGGCTCAAGAACGGCGAGCTCAAGGCGCTGGTGGCGACCTCCTCGCTCGAGCTCGGCATCGACGTGGGGGCCATCGACCTGGTGATCCAGCTCCAGTCCCCGCGCACCGTGTCGGCCGCGCTCCAGCGGGTCGGCCGGGCCGGCCACCTGCTCTCCCGCGTCAGCAAGGGCCGCATCGTCGTGACCAGGGGCGACGAGCTGCTGGAGGCGGCGGCGGTCGTGCGCTCGGTCCGCCAGCGCGCGCTCGACCGGGTCACCATGCCCGAGGCGCCGCTCGACGTCCTGGCCCAGCAGGTGGTGGCGGCGGTGGCCGTCGAGTCGGTCTCGGTCGACGCCCTCTACGAGCGCTTCCGCCGCGCGGCGCCGTACCGGACGCTCAGCCGCGACGCCTTCGTGAGCGTGGTCCGCATGCTGGCCGAGCCGCTGCCGGCCGAGCTGCGCGGCGCCGCTCCGCGGATCCTCTGGGACCGTGTCAACGACCGCCTCCACGCCCGGCGGGGCAGCCGGTTCCTGGCCGTGGCCTCCGGCGGCACCATCCCCGACGCCGGGCTGTACGACGTGGTCGTGGCCGACACCGACCTGCGGGTCGGCACGCTGGACGAGGAGTTCGTCACCGAGAGCCTGCCCGGCGACGTCTTCCTGCTCGGCTCGCATGCCTGGCGCATCGTCAAGGTCCGGGCCGACCAGGTCCTGGTCGAGGACGCCCAGGGCATGTCCCCGACGGTCCCCTTCTGGCGCGGCGAGCATCCGTCGCGCTCGTGGGAGCTCGGCCTGGCCGTGGGCCGCCTGCGGCGCGACGCGGCCGAGCGACTGGACCGGGCGGACTTCGCCGACTGGGCCCGCCGGGAGTGCGGCCTGGACGAGCGGGCGGCGGCCGCGCTCCGCGCCTGGCTTGGGAAGGCGGCCGAGGTGCTGGGCGGGGTGCCGGACGACCGGGACATCGTCGTCGAGTCGTTCTCCGACGAGATGGGCGGCCGCCACGCCGTGATCCACTCGGTCTTCGGCCTGCGGGTCAACGGCCCCTGGGGCCTGGCGCTCAAGGAGAAGGTCCGCCGGCGGTTCGGCCTGCAGGCGGAGGCCAGCCACGTGGACGACGGCCTCCTGCTCTCGTTCGCGCCCGGCCAGGTGCCGCCCGCGCCCGAGCGCCTGGCGACGCTGGTCGAGCCCGAGGAGCTCGACGCCCTGCTGGGCGAGGCGCTGATCGGCTCGCCGCTCTTCGCCACCCGCTTCCGCCACGCCGCCGTCCGCGCGCTCTTCATCCCGCGCACGTCCCGCGGCCGCCGCACGCCGGCCTACCTGCAGCGCCTCAAGGCCGACGCCCTGCTGGAGGCGGTCCGCGGCCAGCCGGACTTCCCCCTGGTGGCCGAGACGCTGCGCGAGTGCTTCCAGGACGCCTTCGACGTGCCGCGCCTCAGGCGCCTGCTCGAGCGGCTGCACGACCGGGAGCTCTCCGTCCGGGCCGTGGACACGCCCCTGCCCTCGCCGTTCGTCTACCCGCTGCTGCTCGCCTGGGACTGGGCGTACCTCGACGCCGGTCACGCCGAGGAGCGGCGGAGCGACGCCGTCGTCATGCGCAAGGCCTGGAGCGTGGCGCCGGGTCCGCTGCGGCCGGACATCGTGCAGGCGGTGGAGGCCGAGTTGCAACGGACCCGACCGGACCGGCGGGCCCGCGACGCCAACGAGCTGGCGGCGCTCCTGGACGACCTGGGCGACCTCTCGCCGGGCGAGGTCGCCGAGCGCGCGGCCGGCGATCCGGAGCCGCTGCTGGCGGCGCTGGTCGAGGAGCGGCGCATCGCGGCCCTCGACTTTCCGGGCGGCCGCCGGGCGTGGATCGCCGCCGCCGACGGGCCGCTCTACGCCTCGCTGGGGAGCGACGAGGGCCTGGAGCGCGTCACCCTGCGGCTGCTGCGCACGCGGGGGCCCGTCACCGCCGCCTGGCTGGCCGACCGCTACGGCGTCGACCCGTCGGCCGCCGAGCGCGTGCTGGAGCGCCTGACCGAGCGCGGCCTGCTGCGCCGGGGCGAGTTCCTCGGATCGGTTCCCGCCCCCCAGTACGTCCACCTGGCGGTCCTCGAGGAGGTCCAGCGCCGGCAGGCGCACGCCCGGCGGGCGCCCCGGCCCGTCTCCAGCGCCGTGGACTTCTCCGCCTTCCTCCTGCGCCACCACCACCTGCACCCCGACCACCGCCTGGTGGGGCCGCCCGGTGTGCTGGCGGCGCTGGAGCTCCTGCAGGGGCTCGACTTCCCCGTCCGGGTGTGGGAGCAGGACCTGCTGGCGCCGCGGGTCGAGGGCTACGAGCGCGAGTGGGTGGACCGCCTCGGTCTC